>JAAWCC010000120.1 GCA_022792975.1 Clostridia bacterium
CTTTTGTTCTTCTTCCATAATTTCTCCTTCTAAATTATTTTTTTCAAATTTTCCTGTGATAGGCGTTTCAGAATTTGCTATAAGTTCTGACTTTAGCAATGTATCTTGTAATGCATAATATACGGCCTTAAAGACCTTTTGCTCCTCTTGAAATCTAACTTCAAGTTTAGCTGGATGTACATTTACATCAACCAAGCTTGGAGTCATTTCCAAATTTAAAATCAAAAATCCAAATTTTCCTATTGGTATCATACCTTTAAATGCTTTCTCAGCACCAGATGTCAGCATTCTATCTTTTACATATCTTTTATTAACAAAAAATATTTGATTTGCTCTATTAGATCTAGCAATTTCGGGTTTTCCGAACCACACCTGTAATAGTTATCCCTTCATATTCGTAATTTACATTAAGACAAGCTCCGTGCCACCATTTTCCCATAAATGTTATATACTACATTTTTTATATTTCCATCCCCAGAAGTCTGCAATATTGTTTTTCCAGCATTAGTAAACTTAAAAGTTATGTCTGGATGTACCAACGCTAAATGAGTTATTACATCTTCTATATATCCAGCTTCTGTATAATCCTTCTTCAAAAACTTATATCTCACTGGTGTATTAAAAAATAGCTCTTCAACAGTTATAGACGTTCCAACTGGTGCACCGCACTTCTGTAACTTCTTTTATATCTCCTCCTTCTATAACAATTTTATTTCCTGTTTCTGCCTCAGCAGTTTTAGAAACCATCTCTACCTTTGCAATAGCAGCAATACTAGCTAAGGCTTCTCCTCTAAATCCCATTGATTTTACTTCATTTAAATCCTCAGCCTTCCTAATTTTGCTAGTTGCATGTCTTTCAAAAGAAAGCTCCAAATCCTCCTTTGCAATTCCCTTTCCATCATCTGTAATTCTTATATATGATATACCACCATTTTTTATATCAACACTAATATTCTTTGCACCAGCATCTATCGAATTTTCTACCATCTCTTTAACAACTGATGCAGGTCTTTCTATAACTTCTCCTGCGGCTATTTTATTTATAGTTAGTTCATCTAAAACTACAATACTTCCCATATTTTCTATATGTTCCTTTCTAAACTCTACTTGTTTTATCAAGTAATAAAATTTTCATATGATTTCACATTTTAGATTATATCATTTTCTATGAATTTTGCAAGCATTTTTTTCTATTTGATTTTCGTGCTAATATATGATATAATTTAAGCCTCGAGAAAGGGAGGATATATATGATACAAGCAACAATTACAAATTTTCACTTACCAAGATGGAATGAACTACCAAATTTAGATTTATATTTAGACCAATTAGTTACTATATTAGACAAATATTTAAAAGACTATATAGGAAACAAGGAAGAAACAATTATAACTAAAACCATGATAAATAACTATGTTAAGCAAGGTTTAATAAAGCCTCCTAGAAAGAAAAAATATAGCAGATTGCATATCGCCACTCTAATCGTTATTTGTATATTAAAACAAATTTATAGTATAAGTGACATAAATGAATTGATAATGTTGGCAATAAAAACTGCTAAATTTAATTCGGCCTATGACCAATTTTGTGAGGCAATGGAAAAAGGCATACTCTATACATTTGAAGGAGTCGAATACAAGGTAGCCGAAAATGCAGGATTTGAACATTCACTTTTAAAAAGTGTAGCACAATCCTTCGCAAGTAAGCTCTATGTAGAAAAAACTTTTTTGCATAAATAAAGCTTTTCATATTACTGCTCAAATTATAATAAAATTTTGAGACGAGTTTTTTGCTCGTCTCTGCTTTTTTAATTTATTATATCATTTCCAGTTGGAGTAGAAATTACACCACCATCTTCTTTTTCATTTTTTCTAGCAGCCTCCAATTGTTTTACAAGATTTTGTAGAGCTTCTATATCCCTACCCATCTGCTCCCAATTATTTGATGCATTTGATTCCACTAAATTATTATTAGCCTTTATTATTGATTCAATTAGTCCCTCTATTGTACTATTATCTTCTACGTCTACACTAACACTACCTGTTGGAGATAAAAGATTTCTTACCGCCTTTTGAATATCCTCACCTAGTGCAATTTTATTTCCTGATGCTACTATAACCTTCTTTAATACAGGCACACTATTTGTTTCATTTAATGAGGTTTGATATATTGGTACAACATAAAGCAATGTATTATTTATTGGAACAATAATCATCTCTTTTGTTATCCTTGTACCAGTTACATTCAATGCCGATATTTCCTTTGATATAGTCTCGTCTTGCTCTATTAAACTATCTAATTGCATTGGTCCGTATAACTGTGCTGTCTGCTGAAAACTTATATAATTCCAGCTTATTTTTTCCATTCTCCACCGTACCTATTAAATACGCATTTAAGCTCTCCTTCCCATATTGGTTATAAGCAATCACAAGCCCTATTTCTGTTTTATCTCCATTTTTTACCATTGTGTAATATGGCTTCATCTTCGCCCCTGCTGTTCTTGTAATTAGATTAGAATATGAAGCAATCTCCCATACATCATTTGCCCTATATAATACATCTGGTAAAACCTCATGATAAAGGTTTAATACTCTTGCCTGTATATTATATAAAAACTCTGAATATGTAAAGTGTTTTGAAACTCCTTTTGGTATTTCATTTACTTCCTTGAAAAGTCCTTTATACATCTTGTTATACACCATCGCAATTGGATCCGTTTTGTCCGTTATATAAAAATTTGTTTCTCCATCATATGCATTTATAACCACTTTTATTGAATTTCTAATATAATTCAATTCCTTTGTCTCATTACCATATGCTATTTTGGTTTTTTGTGAATATGGATACTCATTTGATACTGTATATGCATCTATTACCCAGTAAAGTTCTCCATTTTCTCCGAATTACCAAATATGGATTTTCATCATACATTAAATATGGTATAACCTTCTTTGCTCTTTTTATTACATTTCTGTTAGTCATAATTTTGCTATCTCCGCTTGAGAATAAAAGTCCTAAATTTCCTTCCCTTATTCCTACACATAATTTATCAAAAAATCCAATTTCTAGACCGCCTTCTCCTTCATAAGTATACATAGCAGCTGATGTTGAGCCCTTAGGATAATCAAATTCTATCCTTCCATTTCCGAACCGCTATTGATCCCCTATTTTCTACACCATAATATATTCTAGGCTCTTTTATTTTATCATTTTCAAAATCTCTTGATATATACTTTATATTACCTGTACTATCTGTCTCTGTTGCAGCTGCTATAATTGCACCATATCCATGAGTATATTCTTCTGTTGCATGACTGCTATCTAATTCTCTTGCAGATATATATGACAAATTATTGTTATATATAGCAAGCTTCGCTTTATTATATGTATAATATCCTGTACTTGTCTGAGTTTGGAGTAGATTATTTTTTACAACATTCTCTGTTATTATTGGTACTTTCGTTATTATATCCTGGTTCTCCTCCGCTTCTTCATCCGTTATTGTTCCTGTACTAACTATTTGCGTTTCATTTATTTTTATATCATATGCTGTTTTTGTAAAATCAATATTTTTAGCAATATAATCTTTTTGTTTTTCAAGCTCATTTCCATTTATAAATATTAACTTATATCCAATCATGACTATAAACAATCCTACCAAGTAAACTGGTACAATTGATAAATATTTTAAAATGTTTTTTGTGTTATTCTTTTTAAAAGACTTTATAGCCATATATACAGAAATTATTAAGACCACACTAAATATCCTATATCCCCATAGCTTAACACTATCTGCCACTCCTGCACCTATTAGTGTTGTTTCTAGCTTATCATCTAAAGTTAAAAATCCATTTATTACCATATTCTGCATATTAAATATTATTATTAGTGAAATAAAAATCACAATTATCATTGCATTTACCAGCAATTGCTTTATAAATGTATTATTTCTAAGTGTTTGCCCATCTATTCCATCAAAAAATTTATTAAATACAATTATGTAATATGTTACTGTATATATTGTTAAAATTATCATTAATGCAATTCCATAATACAAAAGCTGACCTATAAGTGGCGCTCTAAACATGTAAAAGCCTACATCCATACTAAAAATAGGGTCTAATATTCCAAATTCACCTGCATTTACAAATAATATTGTTTTTTGCAGAAACATACTTGATACAATTAAGCTTGTAACAAGTGCCATAACAAATGCCAAAGATTTATTAGGAAGTTTTGGCATTTCTATTTTTTCCTCCTCAAAGAACTTTCTTAGACCTTTCTTTATAAGCAGGTTTGTTATATAAGCAGCACAAAATACAAATATGAAATTTAAAACTGCAATGTTTCTTTTATATTTCATATTTTGTGCAAATACTTCTGAATATTCCTCACCTATTTCAAGTATCTCTAAATAATCTGCTCTACAAATTACTACTGCACTTATTATAAATATTGCTAAAACTACTAGAACAAATATTGTTCTTCCCCTTATTTCATTTACTTTTTTTGGCTCTTTTTCTACTTCCCTTTTTAATTCCTCTGACAATATACTTTTCTCCTTTCTATCATATTATTGCATTTGCAAAGTCATGAGAGTCAAATATTTGCATATCCTCCACTTGTTCTCCTACCCCAATAAACTTAACTGGTATTTTATTTTCATGAACAATTCCAATAACAACTCCACCTTTAGCTGTTCCATCAAGTTTAGTAAGAATAAGCCCTGTTATATTACTCACCTCTTTGAATGCCTTTACTTGTTCTATTGCATTTTGTCCGTGTTGTAGCATCTATTACAAGCAAAGCTTCTTTATCTGCTTCTGGTAACTCTTTTTCAATAACTCTTTGTATTTTTTCAAGTTCATCCATTAAATATTTTTTATTATGCAATCTTCCTGCTGTATCACATATTAAAACATCTATGTTATTTTCTTTTGCTCTTTTTATTGCTTCAAATACTACTGATGCAGGATCTGCATTTTCTTTTGCCTTAATTATATCACATCCTGCACGTTTTGACCATACCTCTAATTGTTCAACAGCAGCTGCTCTAAAAGTATCGGCCGCTGCAACCATTACCTTCTTACCTGATTTTTGAAGTCTTGCTGCTATCTTTCCAATCGAGGTAGTCTTTCCGTACTCCATTTACACCTATTACAAGTATTACAGAAGGGGTTGTCTCAAGCTTTAAGCTATTATCACATACTTCTAATATATTTTGTATTTCCTCCCTTAATACATCTTTTACTCCTTCCACCTCTTTTATATTCTCTTTTTTTATTCTAGCTCTTAGCCTTGATATTATCTCAATAGATGTCTCCATTCCTATATCTGACATAATAAGTACCTCCTCCAGTTCATCCAAAAGATCCTCATCAACTTTTCTAAAAGTACTAAACACATCATTTATTTTATCGTCAATTGACGCTTTTGTTTTGCTCAATCCTGATTTTAATTTATCAAAAAATCCCATGCTATTCCTCCATTTTAATTGATAATATATTATTTTACCATATTATATATAAAATTCCAATACTTTACTTAGAATTTTCATGGTATTTTAATTCTTTAATCAAAATATAAGTTTTCTATTTTGATTAAATCTCCTTCGTATTACAAATTTAAATTGAGTTGGAGAATTTTTACGATTATTTGCATTTTACGTAAATATATGGTATAATGTATTTGCATATAAGAGTTTCTCTTATTGCTCACACCTAGCGTGCTCTCTTTTTATTTTGGGAGCAAATACCTTTCACCAAATTTATTTGAGGAGTAAAAAAATGGAAGAAAAAAACAAAGCACCTAAGGCACAAGCAAAGCACAATACCAAAAGTAATAAGCTTAAGCGCGAGCGGAAGCCGATTTTTACGGCTGAGAACCTTCTGAAGTGGAAAAATGGATTTTTTGGAAGACTTGTATCCATAGTAATCGCTGCTTTGTTGCTACTTACCTGCTTCAACTTTGCATTTGACTATACAGTTGAAGCCTATGGTGATGGAGCATACAAATACAGCGACGATGCATACAAGTATATTGAGGATTCCATGAAAAATTATCTTGGAGGCGATGGTCCAGATATCAGAAAACTTCAGGATTGTTTTCCAGCACATATAGGAAAATTCACTTCCGACTACGAAAATGGACAAACCACCTTAATCGCCACTTTGTACGATGGCTTCTTTGTTCCAACGGTTACCTTAGTGATATCTCAGGAATTCAAAATAATTGGGGAAAATGGAGAAATTATCGAGCCTCCCCTGCAAGAGGATACACAGCCTCCCAAGGCTAGTAATGCAGAGGAAGCCCAGAAGGAGGCATCCGAAGAAATCACTGAGGTAGGCACGAGCACAACTGACTTAGAAAGCATTTTCGTCTCTGGGAAAGATGTCCCAAGAGAGAATACTGGTTTTAGGCGAAACTTTAACTCCATACAAGAATATCAAAATTATTTTTGGAGTACTGCTAAAACCACTATTTTCAAGCTCACTGCCCTGTGGTTTGCAATCATTTTCCTTATTCTTATTTTTCTTGACCTTGCACTCACGCAGCTGCTCAGTAAATCTGTTGAAAAAAAGACAGTTAGCACTTCTCCCAATGTCGATGCTTCAAATGTATCTCCCACTAGCAAAGCTACTACTGAAGTAATCACATAAGCTGAAGGTTCTACATAAGCTGTCTTTAAAAGGAGGCCCCCCTCATTCCATTAACTGGAATAAGGGGGGCTTCTTTGCATTGTAATTTCAGGTGTCTTGTGCTAATGATAACAATAATAGTGCCCACTATCTTCGTAGTACTTATATATTCCGCTTCCTTGCGTAAACTTTGCTTGGTATGTTACTTCCAATGGCATACCAGTTTCTACATGTCCTCTAAGGTATTTTTCCATGTTCTTTCTTACACGATTTGTTGGCGTTTTATCTATTCCACCATTCCAAGTACACTTATACTGTAATGGTGCATACACAACGTCATACAATGTATAATACTTAAACTCTGGATGTTCAACTCTATTTTCTACGACATTTGCACAATCAAATTGTTCTTCGTCACTTCCGCCACCTATCTCTGCATTTACGAGCTTACACATCAATTCATAATATTCTTCAAAAAAGTCTTCTGCCCTTTTCTTTGCTTTTAGATACATATCATAAGCTGCTTCATCATCACTATGGTACCTCGCCTCCTCGCTTAAAATTGTTTCATGCTGTGCCTTAAGTCCTTCAAACTCTGCTTTTTTCTCTGCTCTTAAAGACCTAGCATATGACGGCAATTCTCCTAGTAATCTTTCATACTCATTATATGCCTCTTTAAATTCGGAAATATACTTTTGGATTTCTTCTAACTGTGTTTGATACTTTTCGTATTCCTCCTCTAACAAATTAAAGTTCCGATTTGCTTTGCTGCATACCTTAGCCTCACAAACTTTATCATAAATCTCTCTGATTATGTCTATCGCTAAATCTTTTTGTTCAAGATAGCTTAAGACTTTATCATACGCCTCAACTAGCTTACTAAAATCTTCCTCTGTTGGAACATAAACCACTTCTTTGACAATTGGTTCCTGTTCCTCCCAAATCCTTCCATTCTTATCCTGAAATTCTAATGGCTTTTTCATGATATTTATGGAGAGCCAAATTAGTATGCCTACTGCAAAAATGAGAAATAGTGCGCTTAGTATTGCCTTTCTTTTACTCATTCTACCCCACTTTCTTTAAGTATACATGTGTAATTGCTACCAATTGCCCTTTGGCAATTCATTATATTGTACCATTTATGTAATCTTGTGTCAACTTTTATCTACATTTTTTGCCACTTTTGAAAATTGTGAAGCATATTATAATTCATTAAATTTTCACTGTAATACCAATTGACAAAAGTTTTTCAATATGATAAAATGCAAACAATAGTTTAGTATGTAAAAATCTTTGAAAAATTTTTTATAAATAATAGAAGTTTATTAAAATAGTTCATTGGAGGAGTATATGTTTAAAATACATTCAGAATATAAGCCTACCCGGCGACCAGCCAAAAGCAATTGAAGCTTTAGCTAAAGGTATAAACGATGGAAAGAAATTCCAGACACTTCTTGGTGTTACAGGCTCACGGAAAAACGTTTACTATGGCAAATATAATTGAAAAAGTCCAAAAACCAACAATAGTTTTAGCACATAATAAGACTCTAGCTCGGACAACTGTACTCTGAATTCAAAGAGTTTTTCCCTGAAAATAGTGTTGAATATTTTGTATCATATTATGATTATTATCAGCCTGAAAGCTATGTTGCTTCTACTGACACTTACATTGAAAAAGATGCATCTATTAATGATGAAATAGATAAGCTTAGGCATTCAGCTACTGCTAGTCTTTTTGAAAGAAAAGATGTTATTATTGTTGCGTCTGTTTCGTGTATATATGGACTTCGGAGATCCTATTGATTATGAAAATATGATTGTCTCTCTAAGACCACGGAGCTACTAAATCCAGAGACGAAATCTTAAAAAAACTAATCAATATGCAATATACTAGAAATGAAATAGACTTTAAGAGAGGGACATTTAGAGCCAAAGGTGATACACTAGAAATATATCCATCAGATCAAAATGAAAAAGCAATAAGAGTTGAATTTTGGGGAGATGAAATTGAAAAAGTTGCAGAAATAAATCCACTTACAGGTAAAAGTATTGGTCTTAGGCAGCATGTTATGATATTTCCTAATTCTCACTATGTCACCCAAAACGACAAGATGGAAAGAGCACTTAGCACAATTGAAGAAGAATTACAAGAGAGAATAAAATATTTTAAAGACAACAACAAATTAATAGAAGCCCAAAGAATTGAAGAAAGAACCAACTTTGATTTAGAAATGCTTAAAGAAACTGGATTTTGCCAAGGAATAGAAAATTACTCAAGACACATAAGTGGAAGATTACCACGGTAGCGCTCCATTTACTCTTTTAGACTATCTTCCAAAAGATTTCTTACTTTTTATAGACGAATCACATGCAACTATTCCTCAAGTTAGAGCTATGTATAATGGAGATAGAGCAAGAAAAGAAAGTCTTATAAATTATGGTTTTAGACTTCCTTCTGCATTAGACAATAGACCTTTGAAATTCGAAGAATTTGAGAGAAAAATAAATCAATGTGTATTTGTAAGTGCAACCCCTGCTGATTATGAAAATGAAAATTCTAAAGAAAACGTAGTAGAACAAATTATAAGACCAACTGGTCTTTTAGACCCTAAAATAACTGTAAAGCCTGTTACTAACCAAGTTGACGATTTAATAGGAGAAATTAGAAAAAGAACTGATAAAAGTGAAAGAATTTTAGTTACTACCTTGACTAAAAAAATGGCAGAGGATTTAACAGCTTATTTAAATAGTCTTGATATAAAAGTTAGATACCTACATTCAGAAATCAAAGCACTTGAAAGAATGGAAATAATAAGAGATTTGAGAATTGGAAAATTTGATGTTTTAGTTCGGAATAAATCTTTTAAGAGAAGGACTTGATATACCAGAAGTTTCACTCGTAGCAATACTTGACGCTGATAAAGAAGGCTTCCTTCGTTCAGAAAGATCTCTAATTCAAACTATTCGGACGTGCTGCGAGAAATACTGATGGTGAAGTAATTATGTATGCAGACGAGCTTACAGAAAGCATGGAAAAGGCTATATCAGAAACTAACAGAAGAAGGAGCTTACAAGAAGAATATAACAGACTACATGGAATTACTCCTCAAACTATTAAAAAGAGCGTTCGTGACACAATTAAAGCTACTATTGTTGAAGATATACAAAATGAATATGATATTGGTGAGAATGAAGATATCAAGGATGTAATAGATAAGCTTACAAGTGAAATGTTAAATCATGCACAAAATCTTAATTTTGAAAAAGCTGCTGAATTAAGAGATAAGATTAAAGAGCTTGAGGGATTATTATAATAATAAAATATATAAAGCAAATTAGAAGGAATGAATACTATATTTGTATAGATTTCATTCCTTCTAATTTTACCTTAATCTATAACATATTCAATAATTCAGCCATAGATTTTTCACTTATTAGTGATGGCGATATATCAAAAATCGTCTTTGCACCTTTTTCTCCATTTTTGCTCATTTTGTATGCAGCCCTTGCATATGCTACTAATATTGAACCTGTAAATTCTGGATTTGAATCTAATTTCACTGAATATTCTACTACATGCTTATGATTTTCTCCTGTCTTCCCTATATGGATTACATTGCCTCCATGTGGCATTTCACTATGATTTTTTCTCAATTCCTCTTGGCTTATAAAATGTACTGTCGTCTCATAGTCTGAAAAGTATTTTGGCATTGTTTTTATTTCCTGCTCTATTTTATTTAAGTCAACTCCATCTTCTGCTACAACAAAGCATTCTCTTAAATGTTTTTCTCTTATTGATAATTCTGGATTTTCTCCACTTCTCACTCTTTCCATAGCACTCTCTATTGGAATTGTATATTGTCTCGCATCCTTTACCCCTTCTATTCTACGTATCGCATCAGAATGCCCTTGGCTTACACCTTTTCCCCAAAATGTGTATGTATTTCCTTTTGGAAGAATTGCATCAGCATACACTCTATTAACTGAAAACATTCCTGGATCCCACCCGAACAGAAATCACGGAAACATGATTACTTGCCACAGCTTCTCTATTTACATTTTCGAAAAATTTAGGAATATCAGCATGAGTATCAAAGCTATCAACAGTATTAAAAAACCTCGAAAACATAGGGACTTGCACAGGTAAATCCTTAGCAGAGCCGCCACACATAATTACGACATCTAGCTTATCTCTCCAAGCTTCTAATTCTTCAATAGAGCAAGCCTTAACCTTCGACTCATTTTCAATCTCCTTAGGAGCCCTCCTAGAAAAAATGACTTCAAGCCTCATGTCACTAGACTTATCAATAGCTTTTTGAACCCCTCTGCCAAGATTTCCATATCCACAAATTCCTACATGTATTACATTATCCATAAAAAGGACCTCCTAATAAAATTATATTTGTTTTGTCACTAAATTATATTAATCTCCTTATTGCCTTGAATAGCCTCACCAATTTCAAAAGCAGTCTCACCTGCAGCCTCTAATATACTAAGTACTCTGCTTACATCATTAGGAGAAACTATCATAGCCATACCAATACCCATATTAAATGTATTATACATATCTCTTTCTGGAATGCCTCCTCTATTTTGAATAAGCCTAAATATAGCAGGCACCTCATAAGAAGATTTATATATATTCAAAGCAACCTTCTCATTTAACATTCTTGGCAAATTCTCATAAAAGCCTCCTCCTGTTACATGAGATAATCCCTTAACTTCGATTTCCTCTAAAACCTTAAGAACAGGTTTCACATAAAGCTTTGTAGGCTCTAGCAAAGCTTCTCCCAAAGTTTTACCTATCTCTTCATAATATTCCTTCAAATTTTCTTTATTCACATCAAATACTTTTCTAACTAAAGAAAATCCATTAGAATGCACTCCTGAAGAAGCTATACCTATAACCTTATCCCCTACCTTTATATTATCACTATTAATCATCTTTTCCTTATCCACTATACCAACACAGAAGCCTGCTAAATCATACTCATCTACTGGATAAAACCCAGGCATTTCTGCTGTTTCTCCTCCTACAAGTGCACAGCCAGCCAGTTTACATCCATCTGTTACACCTTTTACAATCTCAGCCACCCTTTCTGGGACATTCCTTCCTAATGCTATATAATCAAGAAAGAATAGAGGTGTTGCACCTGAACATATTATATCATTAGCACACATTGCAACGCAATCTTGTCCAACAGTATCATGTTTATCAAGTAAAAAAGCCAATTTTAGTTTTGTCCCAACACCATCTGTTCCTGAAACTAAAATTGGCTCCTTCATCCCCTTAATATTAGGTGCAAAAAGCCCACCAAATCCTCCTATATCTGACACAACTCCATCTGTATATGTACTTTGAACTTTACTTTTGATAAGTTCAACAGCTTTATATCCTGCTGTAACATCTACTCCTGCATTCTTATAACTCTCACTAAAACTCTTTTCCATAAGAACACTCCTCTTCTCAATTAATTTTCAGATAAAAGCCAAATAACGTCCTTTACTGAATTTTCACATAATTATAATACTACATTTTACCTAAAATGTCAATTATCTCTAAAAAATACAAAATGTAGATAAATTATCAACATTTTGCAAAAAAATTAACTAAATATGTCAAATAGATTTATACGTCAAAGTAGTACATTTCAGCCCATTTTTTAACATTCTCACAAGGCCTCCTTTTATATATTAGTTAATTTTCACTCCGTTGTGCCTTCCGTTTTTTATCATTTCATGGTATGATAATTGCGATATAATAAGATATACAAAGTATTTTATATATAAAAATGGAGGAATTTTTATGGCATTAAATTATAAATTAATGGGAGAAAGATTAAAAAAAGCAAGAATTGAAAAGAAATTCACACAAGAGCAATTAGCTGAAAAATTAAAAGTTTCTATTGCCTATATAAGTAGAATTGAAACAGGAAAGACTCATGTAAATCTAAAACGTTTAAATGAGCTATGTTCAGTATTAGACACATCAGAAAGTTACATATTAAATGGTGCATCAGATAACTCAACTAGCTACATGTCTTCTGAATTTAGTTCCATCTTAGAAGACTGTTCTTCAAGAGACAAAGAATTAATTTACAAAATAGCCACCATAATTTCAGAAAAGAAAAATGAAGATGCAGAAATCGAAGAAGAAAATGACATTGACGAAGATTAATATTTTTATATAGCAAAAAGCCCTAACTAATACAAAGTTAGGGCTTTAATATTTAAGATAAAGGTCTCTAAACTCATTTATTTGAGTTTAGAGACCTTTTTTTATCTTGTTCCTGTATATTTACTTATATTGATTCTTTGTTGCCATTCTGACTTATCTTTGCCCTCTGGTGTATAATATATATTAACCTTCATAAGTACTACTGGCGAACCCTCACCTTGAAACTGATCCTCTAGCATCTTAATGTTTTCGTCGCTTATACCAATTCCTATGTATGAAAGCTCATCATTGTCATTTTCTGCAACAGTAATTACTCCATTTTCATCTTTTATGAATGGTAGCATAACTATCGTATTTGCTCCAAATAATCCTTTATTAGTTTCATCTATAAATGATATCTTATTTTCCTCGTCTTTAGAGTCTTCATATTCATTCATATACTCTTTTACAAGTTTATCTGATGTATCACTTCCATTCATCTTGATTGGTGTTAGTGTATAATATATATCTTTATAGTGATATATCAAATCACCATTTGGTACTCTATATAAATCAGTAGTATTTGGCATTAGTGTTGAACCCACTGGTAATTCTTGATATATAGTCATATTTTCTGAATCCTGTCCTGCTCCAACCTTTACCTCTGTTGTCTTATCTGCTGAACCAACTATTATAGTTATCTTTTCAGTATAATATCCATTACCATTATTGACTTTAATATTAAATTCTAAATCTTCTCCTAACTTAACATCTTCACCAATAGATATCTGAACTTTATCAACTATCGCACTTTCTGCTATATCACCAGCAGAACCATTTGATACAGATTTTATAGACCAAGTTCCTAATGCATCACTTACAAGTTTTTCATAACTTATATCCTTAGCCTTTACATTAACAGGTGCTATATTATTTTTATCATATCTATGATAAAATCTAACATTAACCCATGTCTCTATTCCACCAGGCACTGCCATACCATTAGTAGAGCCAACATAATCTGTTTCAGATTTTGAGTTAAATACTAATAAGTTAACCTCTGTATTATGTCTTGCATCCACAGTAATTTTTGCTCCATCTGAATTTGCTACATCTTTAATATATGGTGTTATAGTATAAGTCATGTCTTTTTTACTCCAGAATAGAAGCTCTATTATGCCTTTGCTTCCTTCCTTTTCTCTTTCAATAAAGCCTACATCATTTCCTGTCTCCTCTGGTCTTCCAGCATTTGTTATATCATATGTCCTTGCTCCATCTGATACTCTTATTCCAATTTTTCCTGTTTGTAATATGTTTATTTCAGTTGCTGATTTTATTTCTGCAAGTTTTGTTGGTGTATAGCATACTATACTATTAACTCCAGCACTATTAACCGTTATATTAGAAACTGGTGGTGTTACTACATTAATTGTTTCAATGTAATTATCTACTCTGTCTTTACCTGTTCTTCCATATTCTACTCTTATTTCACCGTTTATTAGTTTATTTAACTCTGCTGATGTAGTTATTGTATTTACTGGTGCAATACCTATATAATTTATTGTCTGATCAGCTTCTGCCTTACTAAATACGCTTCCATTTCCAATTATACCTATCACTTTTACTAATGAAGTCTTATTTCCATTATTATC
>JAAWCC010000121.1 GCA_022792975.1 Clostridia bacterium
TATTCCCCTCTGATAGGCAGATTTCTTACGTGTTACTCACCAGTCCGCCACTAACCGCTTCTCTTGCAAGCAAGAGATTAAGTTCGTTCGACTTGCATGTCTTATGTGCGCCGCCAGCGTTTATCCTGAGCCAGGATCAAACTCTCAATTTATTTAGAATCTGTTTGACTCATTATTTTTCTTTTTTTATTATCATACTTCTATATATCCTTCGATATATTTCCGCTTGGTTTCTTAAAGGATTTTTTGTTTACTTTTCAATGTACTTCTTTGCTCTGTTTCTCACAGTGCTTCACTATTATACAATGGCATTTTGAAAATGTCAATAGTTTTTTTAAAAAATTTTAAATTTTTTTTAAATTTTTTTTACAATTGTGTTACACTGATATTTTCATAAGTTTCATATTGCCTGATAGTGTGTATTTTCCTAAGTTTGCTGGTATTAAAAATGTATCTCCTTTTTCTAATTCTTTGAAGAAATTCCCTGTTTTAATATTTCCTTCTCCTTCTATTACGATATATGCATAAAAAGTTTCTGGATTTGAAGCTGCTACTTCTAGTTTATCAATTCTTATCATATCTATATTAAATACATCTGATTTATACATATTTGTGTTTTGATTTATATTCTGGTAGTTTGCTACCTTATTTTCTGCTTCTAGGTCTATTACGTCTAGAGCTTTTTCTTTATGGAGTTGTCTTGGGCTTCCATTTTTATCTTTTCTATTCCAATCATAAACTCTATATGTTACATCACTGCTTTGTTGTACTTCGCATAAAACTATTCCCTCCATTATTGCATGAATAGTTCCTGATGGAATTGAGATAAAATCTCCTTTATGTACAGGTAAATAATTTACATTTTCTTCAATATTATCTACTGCATTTTCTAAATTTTGAGCAGTTACTCCCTCCTTGAAGCCATATACTATTTTTGCGTCTTCTTTGCAATCCATTATGTACCATACCTCTGTCTTTCCTGAATCATGCTCATTTTTTTCTGCATATTCATTTCCTGGATGGACTTGAATTGATAAACTTTTATTTGCATCTATAAATTTAGTTAATATCGGAAATTTTTCCATGTTTTCACAATGTGTTCCGAAGATTTGCATTTTTTGCTCTTTATCATTGAATAAATCATATAGACTTTTTTTATTGTATTCAGCATTTTTTATTATACTAAGCCCATTTGGATGTGCTGATAGCTCCCAGCTCTCTCCAATATCTTCTCCTATTACATTTCTTTTGAAAATTTTTGAAATATTATTTCCACCCCATATAACATTCTTATATGTTGGATTAAAAAATATTGGCTCCATATTTACTCTCACTTTCTTAAATTCAAACCATTTGATTTTACTTTATTCTTTATTGTTTAATCTCTCTAGCTCTTGATATTTTAGTAATTTATCTTCAAAGTTTTCTCTATGCTGTTTTACTATTGTATCTAGTATTACTCCGGCATTGTGCAATTATTATGCCTAATGTCACAAGTCCTGTTGCTAGAACTGCTGAAGGTAATTTCGTTATAAAACGTGTCTTAAAATATTCTATAATTACAGGTGCTCCGAGCAGCTACTCCCAATATAATAAATATTGTAGCTATGACGAAAAAGAAGGTTCTTGGCTTATAGTCTTTATACATACTTACTATCTTTCTTACAACTTTTATTCCATCACTTATTGTGTTTAACTTAGAAAAGCTTCCTTCTTGCCTATCTCTATATGTTATTGGAATTTCCTTTATTATAAAACGTTTATCTAATGCATAAAGTGACATTTCAGTTTCTATTTCAAAACCTTTGCTTAAAACTGGCATATTTTTTACAAATATTTTGTTAAATACTCTATATCCTGTCATTATATCTTTTAAGTCACTTCTAAATACCATATTTATTGATTTCTTAACTAAGCTGTTTCCAAAGTCATGAAATCTTCTCTTATTTTCTTTTTTATATGTTCCATTTGATAATCTGTCCCCAATTACCATATCCGCTTCTCCGATTTACAACTGGCTCTATTAACCTATGCACCTCCTCTGCTGGATAAGTATCGTCTCCATCTACCATAATATATATATCTGCTTCAACTTCTCTAAACATTCTTCTTACGACATTTCCCTTACCTTGATTGTATTCATGTCTTACAATTGCGCCTGCTCTTTTTGCAATTTCTATTGTATTATCTTTTGAATTATTGTCATACACATAAATATCTGCATCTGGAAGCTCCCTCTTAAAATCGTGTATCACTTTTTCTATTGATAATTCTTCATTATAACATGGTATTAGTACTACTGTTTTCATTATATCCTCCCTCTTTATGCATAAAATAATTACCTCCTTCACAAGGTGAATTTACTATGTTTTTATTACTTTTGCAAGCTTTGAACCTCCTCCTTTAAAGTTATTTCAACATTACCTGGTATATTTTCATACATATCAATATATTCGGTGTCTAAATTTATTTTATTTGCACCAGTTATTGTTATTTCGAACTCTTTTGGTATAATTACCACTACCTTATCATTTTTGTCTATGTCTAAATTTACCTCTTCTGAAATATCAATTAATTGATAATCTGAAATAAGGTGCCCATAAATATTTTTAATATCTAATCCAGATTTCTGCGCATAATTTTTCACTATATATACTTTATCATAGTCTCTTTTTATATACTCTGCTACCTTTACAAAGTCTGCCTTTGTCCTATTTCCGTGCAAAATTTGAATTTGCTTGATGTATATGCCAATAATTGTGTAATGGGAGCAATAACATTAATACTATTATGCTTAAAATTATATATGCATGTTTTATATCCTTTATTTTATTTAGTTTATATGCACCTATCATTCCTATTGCACTTAATGTAAATATTCCTATCTCATATATTCTAAACCATCTTCCAGTAAACAAATCTCCACTTGTTTTTTGCATTGCAAATAACATACCAGCATCTATTGAGGCAAGTTTAGTTCCTTGTCCAATATAGTACCATATTAAATATCCAAACATAATTATATATAATGCAATTACTTTTCTATCTATTTTTATGTCTTCTTTTTTACATTTTAAGAACATTAATATATAAGGAATTGCAAGTGGTGCTAAATATCTATAACAAAATTTAAACGGATATATCTTTCCTGCTTCTTCTGGTATAAATACTACTGCTGACACTTCTAATATTGTAAATAATGTACCTAATAATAAAAATAGTATAAAGCTTCTATCATGTTCTTCATATTTTTTTCTTTCAAATATTGCTGTAAATACTGGCAAAAATCCAATACAAAATGTGAAAAATAAACCATAGAAAAATATTCCATATATAAAAGCTACTATTTTTTTCATTGTTAGTGGAAAGATTCCTGCTATTTGTCCAGAATAATGATTAACACCATCCCCATTTATTACTTTTAATAGTATCATTCCAGTTATAATTAATCCTAAGCATATAATGCCTTGTAATACAATTTTTCCTATTTTCTTATAATTCTTGTTTTTTAATTCTATTAAGCATAATGCTCCAAAGTATGCTGCTGCAAATACTATTGCATATGATTTTATAAAGAATATCAAAGCTAATAGCAAAATAAGTAAGCCATCTATTATCTTAGTTTTTTCTCTAGTAAATTTTAGATATACAAGATATGCTATCCATAAAAATACAGGATAACACATTACCTCTTGTATAAGATAAAAACTCAGTGAAAACTCTGGTATTAAAAGGCTAAATGCTGCTATCATTAATGCCTTATACTTACTCTTTAATATTTCTTTTGAAAGTAAATATATAGGAAGGACTGAGGATATCATTAAAAGTACCCCTATTATTCTCATTATAAATAATATATTTTCTGCTGAATAAAAGAAATATGCTATTGCTATAACCATAGAATATATTATACAGTTATAATTTAGTACCTCATAGTTTTTTGCAAAGTTTCCATCAAAGAAGAAGGTTCTTGCCATACTTATATATAACTCCTCGTCTACATCCTGGTACACTGCAACTGTCATTTTACGTGCAAAAATAGCATATACTAATACTCCGAATTATAAATATAAGTAACAATATAACTTTTGAATGCTTTTCCGCAAGCTCTTTTAACTTTTCCATCCTCTTTCCTCCTCCTACTTTTTATTATTCACACATTTTTAACATTGCTTCTTTTAATCTAGCAAGGTTTTTGTCTGCCTTTTCCATTGTGTCTTCTTTTACTCCCATATAGAATTTGATTTTTGGCTCTGTTCCTGATGGCCTTACACAGCACCATGCGTCATTTTCTAATGCGTAGTATAAAACATTTGATACTGGAAGCTCTGTTTTTCCATCTTCTTTTGTAATCAAATTATGTACTATCTTTTCTTTATAATCTCTAAGCTCACATACTTTAAATTCTCCAACTTGTGAACTTGGATGGTTTCTCATTTTATCCATTATTTCTTTTATTTTCTCTTGACCTTCTATTCCCTTTAAGGTTATTGTTGCAAGAGTTTCCCTATAATATCCATATTTTTCATAAATATTTATCATTTGCTCCCATAATGTTAAGCCTTGTTTTTTATAAAAAGCTGCTGCTTCACATAAAAGCATAACTGCAACAACAGAGTCTTTGTCTCTTGCATGTGTTCCAGCAAGACAGCCATAGCTTTCTTCAAATCCAAAAAGGTATTCATAACTATTTTGCTCTTCGAAAAATTTTATTTGTTCTCCTATAAACTTGAAGCCTGTCAAAGTTTCTATTAATTTGATATTATACTCCTTTGCAACCGCACCTGTCATATTTGAAGATACTATTGTTGTTACTATTGCACCATTTTCTGGTATCATATTTCTTTTTTTCTTTTCTGATAATATGTATTCGGCAATTAAAAGTGCTGACATGTTACCTGTAAATGATACATATTCATTAGTTTTTGGATTTTTTGCATATACTCCTAATCTATCTGCATCAGGATCTGTTGCAAGAACAATGTCTGCATCCTTTTCCTTTGCAAGCTTTAAAGCAAGTTCAAATGCTTTTGGATCCTCTGGGTTTGGATAACTTACTGTTGGGAAGTTTCCATCTGGCAACTCCTGCTCTGGAACAACATACACCTTCTTAAAGCCAAGCTCTGAAAGTACTCTTCTTACTGGTTTATTTCCTGTTCCATGTAATGGAGTATAAACGATTTTCATATCGTCTGCCATTTCTTTTATAACCTCCATATTTAGAGATTGTTTTTTTAGCTCTTCCATATATCTATTGTCTATTTCTTCTCCAATTTCATTATATAGTCCTTTGCTTATAGCCTCATTTTTATTCATATGCTTGATTTCTGCATAATCTTTTACATTTAGCACCTCTTCAATTATCTCTTTATCTTTTGGTGCTGTAATTTGTGCTCCATCCTCCCAATATACTTTGTATCCATTATATTCAGGCGGATTATGGCTTGCTGTTATTACTATCCCTGCAATACATCCGAAGCTCTCTTACAGTAAATGATAGCTCTGGTGTTGGTCTTAAAGCTTCAAATCTATAAGTCTTTATTCCGTTTGCATTTAGACATAGAGCTGCCTTTTCACTAAATTCCTTTGACATACGTCTTGAATCATAGGCAATAGCAACTCCTTTTGCTTCTCCTTTTTCCTTTTTTATGAAATTAGCAAGTCCTTGAGTTGCCTTTCCGAACTGTATATATATTCATTCTGTTTGTTCCTGCACCTATTATTCCTCTTAATCCACCTGTTCCAAATTCTAAATCCTTATAGAACCTTTCTTCAATTTCTTTTTCGTCTCCCTTTAGTTTTAAAAGCTCTTCTTTTGTTTCATTGTCAATGCTTGGGCTACTGCACCATTCCTCATATCTTTTTAAATAGTCCATAATCTTTAGACCTCCTTTAAATTTATATAATAAATTTTAATAACTTAAATTAATATTTCTTGATGTGATTACTATAAATTCATCAATATTATGATAGAATAAATCTGTATTTCTATCTTCTTTTAAAGCTTCTTTTCTAATAACATATATTGTATTTTCTTCTATCCTTCCAAGCTTCAAGTCCTCTAAAATTTTATTTGTATTTTCTTCTATTCCTTTTTGTTTTCTCGCAAAATAGAAGTTATTTAATGTACATTTATTTTGACTTGCTATCTTTGCTAGTTTGAAGGTATGTATTTTTGAATAATATGGGTTTGATAAATAAACTATATGTTCATATTCTTTCAAGGCTTGGCTCCATGCTAATTTATCATATTCATAATCACCTTGCTTGTATTTAACTTTATTGGTCATTGCAGGATATATATCTGCAATTTGTATAAGTAAGCATATCAAAATCAAAATTATCCCATATTTCTTACCTGTGTATTGATTTATAATATACATACATACTAAAAATATTAAATAATATGGCAATATTACAAATCTTCCTGTTGCCCTAAATATCGATAATAAATTCATTATTATACTTGGATATGGAATATTGAAAAGTATATGTCCTCCTAGCTTCACACTTGAGCCCATTGCAAGTAACATTCCTAAAATAATGCATATAAGTATAGCTATTGTGTTTGGTCTTTTTATTCTTGTTTTTAATTCCTGTTTATTACGTTTTATAAATATTAAAATTATTCCAGCTATCCCCATTAAAATAATTCCAAATCCTAAATATCCAAATGCCTCAAACTCCCCATCTGTTGCCATGGCAAGTCTTGGCAGAAAGGTGGAATATCCTTGTGGATTTATGAAGATATTTAGGTTAGCATTAAAATAATTTGTCCCATCATTTGTATAAGTGGTATTATGGAGGCCTCCTAAAATGTATATAAGCAAGACTCCTAAAATACAACTAATTACAAAAGTTACAATTGATATCTTCCATGTTTTTTTATCCTCGATATATTCTGAAATAAATGCTGCAAGCATTATTATTATTACAATTGGAATATAGTATAAATGTATACTTACACATAGCATAAGTAAGCTTGACCACCAAATAATTTTTTTCATTGGTTTATCTTTATATTTATCCCTGTATGCAAACAAGCATAGTGCCATAAGTAATAAAAAGTTTGCTGATAATGCTGTATGTATAAACATCCTTTGTATAATACATGGAGAAATAATGAAAAATATGCTTCCGCAAAATTGCAAAAAGCTTACTATTTACAAATTTTCTAAGCAGTGTAAATGCAAATACTCCTTGAAGCATATAACAGATTACTCCAAATATTCCTAAATATTGGAATGTCTCTGGTAAAATTCCTGAAATTATTTTAAAAAATATTGCAAATAGCGGAATTGAATCAGTAAATACTACTGAGCTATACTCAGGATAAGATAAAGTATTAAACAGACCAATTGGAAATGTCCAATCTGCATTTCTATAAAATGCCCATCCATAATAATGCTGAGTTAAATCTTCTGCACTATATAGCCAAGCTTCATTTGTTACATCTATTACTTCAAAACCATATATAAATATGAATACTACAAATCCAATAAGTGCTACTAAAAGTGTAAGTAGTAATATTTGATGTTTTTTTAATTGTTCGAAAATTTTTTCCTTCATATAACACTCTCTCCTTCTAAGTTATCTAGTAACATAGAATTTTATTGTTTTGCAGTTATTACTATATAATTATCTATAATCTTGTAATTTATATTGTATTTTTTTATTTGTTCTTCATAAATCGGGTGCATAATATATGCAAAATCTTTCTCAACTATGCCCTGTTCTAACTCTACTAAATACATACTGCCTATTCTTTCTACATTTTCTACTTTTCTTGCAAAATAGAAATTGTTAATTGTACAATTATTCTCTCTTGCTATATGTGTAAGTTTAAAATAGTCCTCCTTTAATAGCCTTTCTACTGGCAGGTATGCAATATGCTTGCATTCTTTTAACGCTTCTGTCCACATTTCCTTTTCGTACTTATAGGGTCTTTCCTCATAATTAAATTTGTTCTTTAAATATGGAGATATGTCCAAAATCTGTATTAATAAACATAGAGTTATAATTATACTAGCTACCTTTTTATTCATATTTTTATCTACTAAATACATTGATGTTAAGA
>JAAWCC010000122.1 GCA_022792975.1 Clostridia bacterium
CTCTATATTCATGAAAGAAGCCTTTTACATCATTCATTCCTATCACTCCTTTATGCATCTGTTTTTTCTTCAGGAGTTGTTATATTTTTAATTTTTATATCAATTGCTTTAACTTCTAGGTCAGCAACATTTTTTACAACTTCCTTTATTCTTGTTTGTAGGTTCATAGAAAGTTCATTAATAACAGTATTTGGAAGTACCATTAAAGTAACAAAGACTTTAAGCTCGTTGTCACTATTTACATTTATCTTTGTTGTCACACTTTGTGTATTCTGAAATCCTTTGGCTACCCCATTAACTAAATTTTCTATTGTATCTTTTGATATTAAAAGTTTTCCTGCTTCATTTTCAAGTAAAATACCGGTCGCTACTATCCTCTCCGCTGTGCTCCTCCAAAAAAGATTGCTCTAATTGAAAGTAGAGCACAAATTATTGAAACTCCAAGAGTAATATTAGTTGCTAAAGCATTTGCTGATATTTCGTCATAAAACATTGTTACAGAGCTCATACTAATCCATCCAAACATCAGCAATGCAAGTAGCATAGCAAGTATTAATATTATTATTGAAAATAGAACTAATGTTATTTTATCTAATATTTTCATATTATTAATTCATATCCTTACTAATTTTTATTCTCATCTTTTTGCTCTAATTCTAATGAAGTTCTAACTCCTTGTACATGTACATTTACAGCTAAAACATCTAGACCTGTCATTTCTTTAACTGATTTTTTAACTTTGCTTTGAATTTCAAATGCGATATCAGGAATTCTTATTCCATATTCTACTATTATGTTTACATCTATTTTAGTTTCTTTTTCTCCAACTTCAACTTTAATTCCCTTTGATAATTTTTTCTTTCCACTTAATACTTCTGTAAGTCCTCCTGCAAATCCTCCTGCTGTATCAACAACACCAGATACTTCTGATACTGCAACACCAGCGATAACTGATACAACTTCTTCTGATATTACAACACTGCTATCCTCAGTTACGTTGATTTCCTCTACCTTCTCATTTTCTTCATTTTCCATAATTTAAATACCATCCTTTCTTGGTTTTATAATTAATATTTATAGTATATCAATTTTGAGGAATTTTTACAACCTTTTTTGCGCAAATTTTACATATTTTCTTTTTGATACTCTTTAAAATATTCTCTATTTTCCTTTGTAAACCCTATTCTAACATTAGGGTTTTTGTCATGTATTTCTGTCATTATCTCATCAAGTGCTGTATCATTTGGCCCTGTTGCTGCCATTGTGTATTTCTTCTTATCTTTTGTACATAGCATTAAAGCTCTTCCTTGTGCTATCCCATTAACATATCTTACTGTTGCATATACCCAAATTACATCCTTATATTCAAATATTGATATTCCTCCTGTTCTTGATACAATGTATTTATTTGTTAAATATATCTTTAATTTTCTGTATTCATTGTCATCTATTGCTTTAAGTTCTTCTCTTACCTCCTCAATTAATTCTTTATTCTTTGTAAATTTTCTTGTTCGTGCTATTTGTGATGCACTTGTAATTATCATTGCAAATGCAAAAAATCCACACAATATTCCAATACCATAAAGGATATTAGGTGTATAATTTTCTGGCTTTTTTGTTTCGTCTATATATACATTTCCTACATAATCTTCAAAATTAGAATAATTGATTTCATTATCTTCAAATATTTCGTCTGTTGTTTCTATTGCTAATTTTTTCAAATCTGTTGGTATAGAAAAAGTATATCCACTAAGTTCATAATTAACTTCTCCTTCACCATCATTGTACATTTTTTTAAGCTCTTCATAAGTTCCATCTGTCAATCTTACGATATACATATATCCAGCTTTGTCTTTTGCAAAATAATAAAATCTGCCATTATCTTCTTCTGCAAAACCATAAGGTAGAATTGCCATATCAATTTTAGCATAAATTCCCGCTTTATCTTGGTAATTTTCAATAAGTTCTCCTAAATCTTTTGCATCGTTTTTGGCGTTAAATTCCATGACGAAGCCTGTACCTAATATGCCTATTGTTGCTACTATAAATATAATTGTAATAATATGTACAATTATTCCTGGTCTTAATATTGTATTAATCTGACCTTCATCCATTTTTATGTTCCCCCTTAATTAATAATACAAAATTATTATACTATATAATATATAAATTTTCTATACTTTGTATGAAAAATTTGGCAATTTTATTTATTGGTTGAATGTAAAAGTAAAATCCACTTTTACATTCAACCAATTTATATTTTAATAACAGCTATTATTGCATTTTCTAATAATTCATTATATTCTTCTTTCGCAATACTTAATATTTCAAACAATTTTAGCTATTCTTTCATTTCAATAAATCTATGAATTTCTATATTTTTAAATCCTATTTTCAGCATAAATGATTTTATATGTTCTATATCATTGAATCTATCTTCTAAATCATTTCTTGAAGTAACTTGATTTAAGTTTTTATTAAAAAATTGTAATAAACAATTTTATGAGAAAAATGACTTTTTGTGTGAAATGATTTTTATCAAAAGTTTTATCGAAGTGAAAATACTTTTCAAGTATCTTACCTCAACTATTGACATTGAGCCAAAAACTTGTGAGGTAAATATGAGTTAAAATATAAAAATAGAGCCCTGAAACTTTTTTCAAGTTTGCTTGGCTCTAATGCTATGGCTCCTCGTGCTGGGCTCGAACCAGCGACCTATCGGTTAACAGCCGAGCGCTCTACCAACTGAGCTAA
>JAAWCC010000123.1 GCA_022792975.1 Clostridia bacterium
CAAAAAATTAGAAAAACAAATAGCCGAATACCCGAACCGCAGTCCCAATTTCTAAAACATTCTTAATCGTAATCCCGCCTAAGCCTCTCTTCAAGCACAGCCAAAGTCTCATCCATAATAATAGGCACCTTATTTACTAATGCTTTTTGCTTTATATTGTTAAACTTAACACTATCCATAATAATCATTTCTCCTCTACCATAGGTATTATACAAAATAATCCAACTCCCGTCAAGTTACACAAGTTATTTCTCATTTGCGAAATAATTTTTACAATAATAATTTCACAAAGCAAAAGAACTGTAAGTTTCCCCACAGTTCTTTTGCTAAAATCAACTTTCGTTTTGAAGCATTTTGGTTTCTTACCTAGCTTCGCTCTCATTTCTTCTACCAGCATAGTTGTTGCTACAAGGATATTCCGAAATTCCTTGACGTACATAGACACTAGTCCTGCTGTCCTTTTTAATAGGAATACGATGCCGTTTGCATATTTTAGGTGAACTAGGATATCTCCGAACTCCAGGTAGAATTTGCTTTCTCATTTTTACCTCCAAATAAAATATTTGCTGAGATTAATCGCTTTCCTTATCTAAGGAGTATGTTTATATTATCACAAGATATAATTTATGTCAAGCTAAGCATTATTCTTACTTCTATTTGCTCTTTCTCTTTCTTTTGAGTCTAATATTTTCTTTCTTAGACGTATATTCTGTGGTGTTACCTCTACTAATTCGTCGTCTTGTATAAATTCTATTGCTTTTTCTAGTGACATTTGAAGTGGCGGAACTAAACGTAATGCATCATCTGAGCCTGAGGCTCTTGTATTTGTTAAATGTTTTTCTTTACATACATTTATTGCCAAATCTTCACCTCTAGAGTTTAAGCCAACAATCATTCCTTCATATACCTCTACACCTGGTCCTATAAATAATTCTCCCTTATCTTGTGCATTGTATAATCCGTAAGTTACAGCTTTTCCATTTTCAAATGCAACAATTGTTCCACGGCTTCTTGCTGTAATTTCACCTTTGAATGGCTCATAACTATCAAAAATATGGTTCATTGTTCCATTACCTTTTGTATCTGTCATAAATTCTGAGCGGTATCCAATTAAGCCTCTTGCAGGTATCCTAAATTCAATCTTTGTATGTCCATCCTCTGCTGGCTCCATGTTTGACATTTCAGCCTTTCTCTTACCTAATTTTTCAATAACGTTTCCAACAAATTCGTCTGGAACATTTACAACTAATCTTTCAATTGGCTCACATTTCACACCATTTACTTCTTTAATAATAACCTTAGGACGAGAAACTAAAAGTTCAAATCCTTCTCTTCTCATAGTTTCAATTAATACTGATAAATGTAATTCTCCGGCGTCCTGCGACCTCAAAGCTATCTGGTGTCGCAGTTTCTGTAACTCTTAAACTAACATTTCTTTCAAGCTCTTTAAACAATCTATCTCTAATATGTCTTGATGTAACGAACTCTCCTTCTCTTCCAGCAAAAGGTCCATTATTTACACTAAATGTCATAGTAACAGTTGGTTCATCTATATCAACAAAATCAATTTTCTCTACATGTTCAGGATCACAAACTGTCTCTCCAATATTAATATCAGAGATACCTGCAAACTCAATTATATCCCCAGCTTTAGCTTCCTCTACTTCAACCTTTTCTAACCCAACATGTGTATAAACTTTTGCAATTTTGCCATTTACTGTCTTTCCATCCTTTTTACAAACAGTAACTTGCATTCCAGTTTTAATTACTCCACGCTCTAATCTTCCAACAGCTATTCTTCCAACATAATCGTCATAATCAATATTAGAAACTAACATTTGCATCGGTCCATCCTCGTCACAATTAGGTGCACTAATATTATCAACGATGGTTTTAAATAAACAATCCATGCTTCCATCTGAATCTCCCATATTAAGCTTTGCAATACCTTGTTTTCCTGATGCGTAAACAACTGGGAACTCTAATTGATCGTCATTTGCATCTAACTCTATGAATAATTCTAGAACCTCGTCAACTACTTTTGTAGGATTTGCACCAGGTCTATCGATTTTATTTATTACAACAATAGGCTTCAAATTTAAGGCTAAAGACTTCTTTAAAACCTCTCTTGTTTGAGGCATAGTACCTTCAAAAGAATCCACCAAAAGTAAAACTCCGGTCAACAGTTTTTAAAACCCTTTCTACCTCTCCACCAAAGTCAGCATGTCCTGGAGTATCTACTATATTTATTTTAATATCATTATACATAACAGATGTATTCTTAGAAAGGATTGTAATTCCTCTTTCCTTCTCTAAATCATTTGAATCCATTACTCTCTCTTGTACTTGTTCATTTTCTCTGAAAACGTGGCTTTGTTTTAAAAGCTCATCTACTAAAGTTGTTTTACCATGATCAACGTGTGCAATTATCGCTATGTTTCTAATATTTTTATTGTTCATTTTAATTTCTCCCTCTTTTAAAAATCAATTTAATATTATATATCAAATTTCCTCATTTGTCAAACGTATTATTTCTTCCATAAGCTCCTTACTTAAATTATCTAAAACCTCTTTTTCTCCCTTTTTATCCTTATACTCATTAAAATCCATAGCTTTTCCAATATTAACTTTGACTTTTGAGAAAACCTTATACTTCTTTTTCGCTTGTATACCAATTGGAATAATAGGGGCACCTGACATAAGACTCATAAGCACTGCCCCATTTTGTATCTTTCCCTTTTTAGCTATCCCTTCACGTGTACCCTCTGGAAATATTAGTATCATATTATTATCCTTCAAATACTTTACACTATTTTTTAAAAGCCCCACATCCTGTTTGCCTCTTTTTACTGGAATAACCTTAGCTTTTTTAGCAAGCCACCTAACAAAACCATTAATAAAGAGCTCCTCTTTTGCTAAAACATATACATCATTTCTCTTAAGAGCTGCAACCATAACAGGAGGATCCCAATTACTAATATGGTTAGGACATACAATATACGCTTTTCCTTTTTCAATATTCTCTTTTCCGAATAACTTTTACTCTAAATAAAAGCATCGTTGTAATTTTTAACATAAATTTTATAAAAGCTCTAATCATATCTTTCCTCCCAATGTGTCAGAGGGGACGGGGCATTTTGACACAAATTGATAAAAATTTTTACCAAGCTATAACAAAGCCCTTCTCTAATCACTAAAATTAATTCTTTTTATATCCGTTTTTTTCAATAATTTGCACAATGGTATCAACTACTTCCTCGATAGTCATAGTAGTAGTATCAATTAAAATTGCATCCTCTGCCTTAACAAATGGTGCAATTTCTCTTTCTGTTTCTAATTTATGCCTTTCTATCATTCCGTTCAAAACTTGTTCATAGCTGTCTTTTATACCCTTTTGAAGATTTTGTTTATATCTTCTTTTTGCTCTTTCTTCCAAGGAGCAGTCTAAAAATATCTTTATATTAGCGTTAGGAAAAACAACTGTTCCGATGTCTCGTCCCTCCATTATAACATCTTGATTGGTGCCCATTTTTGCTTGAATAGGCGTAAGCTTGTCTCTAACTACTTTAAGTGCAGCAAATTTAGCTACATTTTCATCTATCCTAGTTTCACGTATCTCTCTTGATACATCTTTACCATTCAAAAACACTTTTTGCTCTTTTTCAAGTTTTATATCAATATTTTCTAGAATTCTTTTTATTTTATCTTCTTCGTTTTCTGAAACTCCTTGCTTCAAACATTCCAAAGTAACACATCTATACATTGCACCTGTATCAATATTAACTAGTTTTAAAGATTGTGCAATAAGTTTTGTTACAGTACCTTTACCAGTTCCAGCAGGTCCATCTATTGCCACAATAAATCCCATTATTTTTCCTCCTCTTTTTCTGGTACATATATTCCTTTTGCTAGAATTTCAATATTTATAATATTCATTGCTGTTAATTTTTCAATTTCCTTTTTACATTTTTCTTTAAAATTAGTTAATATTTCCTTTATATTCATTCCATATAAGACAATAACTTCAATATAAATACTTGGTCCATCCTCATACTTTGTAATTCTCATTTTTGAAAGTTTATGTATTCCATTAGACTTGTAAGCTAAATACTCTATAATTTGTCTAAAAACTGAATCTGATATTGTAAAATTACCCAAATAGCTAAAAGTTGGGCGAATTATAGATTTCTCAGTAACATATGGTGCCTTTCCTACTCCTTTTGATTTAAAAATCTGAAGTGGATCTAATATATATCCTG
>JAAWCC010000124.1 GCA_022792975.1 Clostridia bacterium
CCGTCCCCCTGTCTCCCCCTGTCTCTCTCTCCCCATCTCCGTCTATCTGTCCTTGTTTCGGTTTTTTCTTTTTTTGTGTGCTCTTAATTTTGGTCCTGACTTAAGTTTACTACAAATATTCCTTTAGTTTTGTTACTGAGTTTTCTTGTAATTGTACAAATTCGTTTAAGGTTTGTTTTATATTTTCTTCTACATTTGGATTATGATTTAGAAGTCTGCGCCCTTCTATTATTCCCATAGTAGTTCCTTGGATTAGCATTTCTGAAAGCTTTGAGTTACTTTTGTCATTCATTGTATTCATTTGAATTCCCATCCATGTCATTACATCATTTTTAATATTAGTTGTACTTGGCACTTCTCCATATTCATTATAAAGGTCAGTTACCTTGTTTAAAATGTCTTCATATTGATTATATTGAGTACTAAGTTCTCGCCTAAATTCGTCATTTTCTACTTTTTCTGAAACATAAGAAATAGCTTTTATTCCCATTTCAGCACCTGAATGTAACTCCTTTAAAACTTTTAAATTTTCATTATTTTCCATATTTGTATACCTCCATTTTTAGGATAACCAAGTTTTAGAAAAATATATATTAAAGAGTATATAAATATTAATGTGAAGAAAAAATGATTTATCAATGATAACCAAATAACATATTGCAGCTTGAAAAAAATTTTGTTGAATGCTATAATCTAAGAAATAAAAGTGTTTTTTGTCGAAGTGTGTCAAAATGCCCCGGCCCTGTTGACACAAATAGGAGGAGTTATGGGAGAGGTTAAGTGGACTAAGGAGCAGGCTTTAGCTATAAGTGAAAAGGGAGAGAATATTTTGGTTGCAGCGGCTGCTGGTAGTGGTAAGACGGCTGTTTTGGTTGAGAGAATTATAAATAAGATTGTAGATGGGAAAATGGATATAGATAAGATTTTGGTGGTTACTTTTACTAAGGCTGCTGCTGCTGAAATGAAGACTAGGGTACTTGAGGCAATTTATAAAAGGCTTGAGGAGGTGCCTGAGGATAGGCATTTACAAAGGCAAGTAATGCTGCTTTCTAAGGCAAATATTTGTACAATAGATGCTTTTTGTCTTGAGGTTGTTAAGAATAATTTTTTTGAGCTTCGGAATATCTCCAAACCTTAAAATAGCAGAGAATACGGAAATACAGATATTAAAGCAGGAGACGCTAGAGGAGCTATTTGACCGAAAGTATGAAGCTAATGATAAGGAATTTTTGAATTTGGTTAATATGTATACAAGTTATAAAGGTGATGAGGCTTTGAAGGATATGCTACTTGATATATTTACATTTATTCAGAGTACTCCTTTTCCCAATAAGTGGTTAGAGGAGAAGATAGAGCTATTCAATATAGAAGAAATTAGTTTTGAAGAAAATCCTTGGGGAGAGGTTTTGTTTAATAAGGCAAAGGAGGAGCTAAATACTTCTATACTAAGTTTAAAGGAGGAGCAAGAGAGGATAAAATATGAGGAGGATACACAAAAAGCTTTTATTTGCTTATCAGAGGATATAAGAAGGCTAAATATTGTATATGAAGCAAGTACTTGGGATAATATGTATTGTGCTATAAATGCTTTAAAACTTGATAGATTTCCAAGTGACAAAAAGATACCTCAAGAAATAAAAGATAAGATAATGAAGAAAAGAAATAAGGTTAAAGATAGTATAAAAGCTATAAATGAAGATATATTAACCTGCAATTCAAGTGAAGCATGTGCTGATATAAAAAGTATGTATGAGATATTACTAAGTATAAAAAATTTAATATTGGAATTTTCAAGAGATTTTTTAAAGGTGAAGCAGGATAGAAATATAATGGATTTTAGTGATATTGAACATTTTGCACTTCAGATATTGACGAAGGATACTGAGAAGGAAAATCATGTTTGTGTAAAGTATAGGGAGAAGTTTGAGGAGATATTGATAGATGAATATCAGGATAGTAATTTAGTTCAAGAGAGTATATTGACAGCTATTTCACGTGGAAATAATATATTTATGGTTGGAGATGTAAAGCAGAGTATATATAAATTTAGACAAGCCTGCCCAGATCTATTTTTAGAAAAATATGAGGGCTATAAAAATATGGAAAATCAAAAAAAAGGGGAGAACTTAAAAATTCAGCTTTTCAAGAATTTTAGAAGTCGAGAAAATGTTTTAAAACTCACAAATATAGTATTTGATAGTATTATGAGTAAGGAGCTAGGAGATATAGATTATATAGAGGAGGAATACCTGAATTTAGGTGCAAATTATCCAGAAGGAGAGAACTTAAATGCTGAAATTCACATAATAGACTTAAAAGAGGAGGAGGAAGGCATTTATAAAACAGAAGCAAAAGATACAGAGGATATTGAAGAAAAGATTGAAGCTGCTATATTAGAGGCAAAATTTGTCGCAAATAAAATAAAAGAATTGATAGATACAGGATATGTAGTATCAAATAAAGATAAGACTAAAAGGAAAATAACTTATAAGGATATAGCTGTTCTTTTACGTTCAACAAAGACTTTGGCGCCAATATATGAGCAGGAAATTTCTAAATTAAACCTGCCAGTATTTTGTGATACATCTTCTCGGGTATTTAGACTCTGTTGAAATACAAGTAATTATGAGTCTACTTAAAATTATTGATAATCCAACAGATGATATTTCTTTAGTGACTGTTCTAAGATCAATGATAGGAGGATTTACTGATAATGATTTAATTGAGATAAGGATAAATAGGACTTCAAAAAGTTTTTTTGCTTCAATGTGTGATTATGCAAATAAAGAGGAAAAAAACCTTGAATTGAAGGAAAAAGTTAAAGGCTTTTTGGAAAAGATTAACAAGTTTAAAGAAGAACAAGAATATATGCCTCTTAATGAATTTCTATGGAAAATTTATTTAGATACAGGGTATTATAATTATGCGACATTAATGCCAAACGGAATTTTGAGGGCATCAAACTTAAAATTATTATTCGAGAAAGCAAACCAATATGAAAAGACAAGCTTTAAAGGACTATATAATTTTATAACTTTTATAGATAAACTAAAATTAAGTAGTGGAGATATGTCAGGTGCAAAGTTAATTGGAGAAAATGAAGATGTAATAAGAATTATGAGTATACATAAAAGCAAAGGGCTAGAGTTTCCAGTTGTTTTCCTATGTGGAATGGCAAAAAAGTTTAATATTAGGGATTTAAATCAAGCACCAATTTTGTTACATCAAGCTTTGGGGTTAGGCCCTAAATATATAAATTATGAAGCAGGAGAAGCTTATACAACACTTGCTCGGGGAAGCAATAAAGATAAAGTCTAAACTAGAGCTGATATCAGAAGAAATGAGAGTCTTATATGTTGCATTAACAAGAGCAAAGGAAAAATTAATAATTACAGGAATGACAAAGGATTATCAAAAGGAAATAGAGAAAAAGGAGGAGCTTTTGCAAGCTTATAAAGGCTCAGAAGATAGTAAAAAGATAAATAAAAGTATTGTACAAAAATATTTAAGTTATCTTGATTGGATGGAGCTTGTATATTTAACAAGAAAGGAAGAGTTAGATGGCTGGCTAGATATAATGATACATAAGAAAAAGGAGGTGCTTAAACAAGCTTTAGTTAAAGAAGAAAAGCAAGAAATAGATTACCATAAGAAATTAGCAGATATAGACAAGGAGGAAATGCAAAGAATAAAGGAGAAATTAGAATGGGAGTATCAGTACAAAGCACCAGAAAATGTTCTTACAAAAACGTCTGTAACAAAGATTAAGAAAATAAAAATTGATTTAGAAGAAGATGAGGATATACAATATAAAGTGCCAGAGTTCTTAAAAGAAGAAAAAGCATTAACAAATGCGGAAAAGGGAACAATTATGCACCTAGTACTTCAAAAGTTAGATGAGAAAACAGAATATGATAAAAATAAATTAGAGGAATTATTAGTAACTTTAGAAAATAGAAGGATAATAGGAATTAAAGAAAAACAAAGTATTGATGTACAAAAAGTCTTGCTTTTTACTAAAACGAAAATTTGGGAGGAGCTTAAAACAGCAAAAGAAGTGCATAAAGAAAAGCCATTTTATATAAATATTCCAGCAAATGAGGTTTATGGAGACGAAACTGACGAAAACATTTTGGTACAAGGAATTATTGACCTTTATTATATAACTAAAGAAGGAGAAATAGTTTTAGTAGATTATAAAACAGATAGAGTAAAAAAAGGTGAGGAGCTGATATCAAAATATGAAGCTCAATTAAAAATTTATAAAAATGCTCTAGAAAAATCAATTCGGAAAAAAGGTTAGCCATGTATATATTTATTCTGTGCTATTAGGAGAAATAG
>JAAWCC010000125.1 GCA_022792975.1 Clostridia bacterium
GAGAACTTATCCCAATTATTGAGGAAAAGGAGAAATATAAAATTTGTACCACTGATTTTATAAAGGAAATAGAAGAAATTTGCAGTAGAAAAGTTATATATTTATCAGAAGAAATAGAAAAAATAAATACAGATATTGTCATTATTGCTCCTTGTTCTCGGGCTTCACATAAAAAAAATTGCAAATCATATATATAATACCCCAATTTTATCTATTGTAAATAGATATATGAAGCTAAATTTTCCAATAGTACTTCGGAATAATAGACAAAGAAGGTCTAAGAAATAATGCCGAGAATATTGGAAAACTACTAAGACAGGAAAATATTTACTTTATACCCTTCTCACAAAGCAACCCTATAACAAAGCCTTATACTTTATCCTTCTATCCAAAAAATATTATAATTACCCTAGAACATGCACTAAACGGAGAACAAGTACAGCCCATATTAATGTAAGAATATAGATACAAACATTTTTTTGTTTTTTTAGAAAAAAGTATTGACAATAAACTTTTGTTCGTGTATAATTATTTTAAATTAACAAATAAGTGTTCGATAAAAGGAGAAATAATTATGGTAATAAAAGATAAGAAAAAATTTGTAAGAGCAATACTCTTAATATTAACAATAACTATTGGAATATTATTTTTAATATCTACAAATACTTTTTCACATCAAGAAATAAAATATAAAAATATTGCAGTCATAGAGGGAGACACTCTATGGGATATTGCAAAAAGCGAAAGCAAAAACAACAGCTATTATAAAGGACAAGATATAAGAGATATCGTAGAAAATATAAAAGAAATAAATAATTTAAAAACTTCTAATCTAAAATTAGGTCAAACATTAGAAATAGCAACATATTAAATTAAAATGCTTGAAAGGATAACAAATATTTGCTATAATTAAATATGTAGCTACATAGCTTTTGCAGAAAAACTCCGCAAACAGGCACTGGCTAATTTAGCTAAATATTTGTAAAGGAGCGTAGTAGCAAATGCAGTTGCAGTCTCTTTCAGCTCAGCAGTATACACCTGTGCTGTTAGGAATCACGCAATTCAATGGCAAAGAAGGGATAGGAAGGTGCAGCAATGCTTATGTGGGCTTCATGACTCACGAAAGGATTTATGCAAAACTTGTCACTTCGGTAACTTCTAAAGAAACCTCTGGTCTTCCTGAGTATATTAGGGTTAGAAAAGGAAAGACAAGCGGTTTCGAGCAGTACAAGGAGCTCAAGGGCATGGACCTTGAAACTGTATCTGTGAGAGTAAGGGATCTCTCATATGATGAGGGCACAAGCCTAAGTCAAAAAAAGGGAGTGAACAATTTTCCCGCTGATGATCCAGCAGCCAAGATTATCGAAACTCTCTGGCCAGCTGAACTCATCCGCAAAGCTTTAGAAGGAACCTTCATACCGTAAACTGCATAAAAAAGAAATCCCCCCTGCTAGCACAAAGCAAAATTTTTCTTGTGTTAGTTGGGGGGACTTAAATTATTCTCCAGATAAAGGATTTCTTCTCACTGCATCTCTTACCTGTGCATTAGCAACATGTGTATAGAGCTCGGTTGTAGAAATACTATTGTGTCCTAAAAGCTCTTGCAAAGCCCTTATATCAACATGTCCATGCTGATACATTAAAGTTGCAGCAGTATGTCTTAATTTATGAGTTGAATATTTAGTTGTATCAAGTCCAGCCTTTTTAAGCTCCTTTTCAACGACATATTGGACTGTTCTTTTACTAATCCTTTCTAATCTTTCACTTAAAAACAAAGCATCTTCATCTTTTTCTTTAATCTTATCTTTAGGAGGTCTAGTAGCTATATATTGATTAAGAGCATCCATACAAGCTTTATTAAGGTAAATGGTTCTTTCTTTATTTCCCTTACCAATGACAGTCATTTTGGCATCATCAAATTTTATATCCTTCAAATTAATAGAAACTAATTCAGACAAACGCACTCCACAATTTAAAAATAAAGTAATAATTGCAAAATCCCTCTCAACATTTCTAGCTCTTTCATTATCAGCAGGCATAGCAGAAACCTTAAGAAGCTCCTGACTTTCCTCAAGTGTCAAATACTTAGGTTGTCTTTTATCAATTTTAGGACTTTCTAAATTTTGAGCAGGATTGACATCTAAATCAAAATCCCTATCTTTACTAGCATATGAAAAAAATACTCTAATAGTAGAAGCTTTTCTAGCAATAGTAGCAGGCTTACTATTATATGTATCTTTTAAATAATACAGATAAGAATGTATATCTTGCAAAGTAATTTTCTTCAAAAAATCATTATTGAGTGAACTAATATCAGTAGCTTTAATATCCTCTTCAGAAGAATTACCTAAATAATTAGACATAAATTTAAAAAAATTAGAAAGGTCATAATTATACTCTTTAATACTATTTTGCGATTTATTCAATATAACAGAAGAATACTGCAAAAAAGAATTTAAAAAATCTGGATTATCTTTATTAGGCATAAACATATTAACAACCTCCTCAAATTATTCTATATCATTGCAGCAAAAATTTCAATATTTTAAAGAAAATTATATTGCATAAAAATAAATTTGTATAATGAAATTTTATTAGCAAATTTTAAATGCCAAAATGCTTATAATAATTTATATTATAACTTAAATGTCTATCATTGCCTCCATAATTCCTACACCAATATTTACATTCTATTATATTTACATTATTACTATTAGTAGCAGTAATAAGCTTAATAGGCACATTAGGGTTTACATTCTAGTATAATGATAAATTATCTAATATATTTATTATTATAAATATATTGCGTAGTTTTTGCAAATGTATTATAATAAAATTAATTTAAATATTCTAACTCTCAAAAGGTATAAATATGGAAGATAAACTAAAAGAATTGTATAATGAATGTATAAAAGAACTTTCTAGCATAAATATAAATGTAATAGATAATCCACAAATAGGAGAAATTGATATAAAAATATCACTTAAAAATCTAAAAAGATATGCATGCTGCAAAAATGAAGCACCAGACGAAGCATCTAGACATACAATAAGAAGAAAAAACCACATAATACTTCAATATGATAGATTTTATAAGCATCATATCGAAATAAGCAAATGGGTTATGAAATTAGACGAGAAAATAATAAAAAATACTATACTGCATGAAATTATCCATTGCTTCCCTGGGTGCAATAACCACAAAGAAGGCTTTAAAGAATACGCATCTTATATAAACAAAGAATTAGGATATAATATCAGCAGATTAGGCAATAAAGAAGTAGATTACAAAAAAAGCAATTTATACTTAGAAGAAGAAAAAAATTCCTATAAATATAAAATACTATGCAAAAACTGTGGGCAGACCTATTATAGAAAAAGATTAAAAAACAATTTAGTATCTAAATACAGATGTGGGAAATGTGGAGGAAAGCTTCAATTACAAAATGAATAATTTACTAATCTATTCTTTTTTACAAAATGGAAAGAAGATACCACATATTATGAGACACATGAGATAATTCATGATTATGATTATTGGATATTTAATGTAGAGCCTTCGTTTGTTACTTTCGCACCCGCTGATTGGATGGGACTCGTACATATCTTGGAAAATCAGCTTTGATTAAAGGATAAAAAGTTTATAAAAAATTTGAAAATATGTATAATTTTTTCGGTTTTTTATACGTGTTTATTGAAAATGTACAAAAAATGTAATATTTTATACATATGGAAATTAAAATTTGTGATATAAAAATGTTATATTAATTTAATAAGGTTATTGTCAACTAAATAATTAGAAAGGTATTGGTATAAATAATGATTACAACAAAAGAATTCTCATATAAAGAATTAACAGAGATTGCTAATATTGAGCAAAAATTAAGAAAAATTTTAGAAAAGAAAGATATAGATATTAATGATACTGGATTAACTGAACATGAAGTACAATTACTTCTTGAATGGGTTATTAATCAGGTTAGAAGAATATTAGCAAAATCTTTTGGAGCAACTAATATTGATGATTTAGATTTGCAAGGACTATGTAGATTAGCTCAGACAATAATTCATAAAATATTAATAAATATTGGATTAAATTCTAAATGCTTAACTTTAAGTAATATTTTAGATAATTATGATGGAGAAGACCATAAAATAAATATTCTAGATTTTCC
>JAAWCC010000126.1 GCA_022792975.1 Clostridia bacterium
AAAAAGACCAAATTAAACTTCTAGTAAATTGTCAAAAAATATGTTATAATATATATATATAAATTTTATTTCGGTGTTAGAAAGTCACAACCTTCTCACCAAATGATTGATATTTATTTTAGTCTTAACAATTCCGTTTGGGGTCTCTGCAATAATTCACCAAAATTAAAGGCTATTCCTTTGATAGATTATCAGAGATATATAGCTTTTTCTTTTGTTTGCAAATTAAAACTCCCCACTTTTATTGAGGAGCATATCTCTTAATACTTAGCTAGTGTGTCTTCTATAACATCAATAATAGGTAAAACCTTCTCATCTTCTGATTGAATATCAAATACTTTCAATTCATTATCAAGCTGGTAAACAATTATATGTATATTTCCAATGACTTCTCCTACAAAAGTCTCCACCGCTTAGCACCTCTTTTCTTTAGTTTTTTTTATTTATAAAACAACGAATGTAAGTATATCAAATAATATATATGCTGTAAATTAAAAGGCAAAGAAAGTACAAAAATTTTTTTAATTTTTTATATATGTGATTAAAAAAACATTTGATAATACTACTATACTGATGTATTGTAAATTTAAACTAATATCTATTAACTATCATTTTTTATATTGATTTGCTTGTTTTTCTTTATAATACATAGATTATTTTGTAGCAACGGGCTGCTTAGTAGCTATTGAAAAACTTTACTAGAATACATGACACTGAACCGTTATAAAAAAACAGAGCCTATTATTAGACTCTTATTATGGTTGCGGGGGTAAGACTCGAACTTACGACCTTTGGGTTATGAGCCCAACGAGCTGCCAACTGCTCCACCCCGCGATATATTCAAGCATATTTAATTATACTCCCAAAAATAGGTGTTGTCAACACTTTTTATTGTTTTTTATCTATTTTGGACCTCTTTTTAATATTATATGCTTGATTTTTGTAAAATATTCCTGTTTTAATTTATATTTTTATTATATGTCATGTCTTGCTAATATTTTAGCTGGTGTCTTTCTTAATATATTAAATAGTGGCATTAATCCAAATACTATGTTGCATACATATGCAATAGTAATACTAATTAATACTGTTTGCAGATTTATTTCAAACATTCTTGACATATATGGTACTTTTGAGAGTGTTTCTAATATATATGTCATTAGTACTGCTCCTGGTACACCTGAGAGTGTAGTTATTGCGAGTATTTCTCCTACAAACATTTTGTATATATCTTGTTTTTTTACTCCTACTGCCCTTAACACGCCTATTTCTTTTATTCTTGATAAAAAAGATGACCTCATTATTAAATATATTTCAATTAAAGATATTGCAAGTATTATTCCTGCAAATATAACTCCTCCTGTTACTCTATCCTTCTGGTTATTTATATAAGTATTTCTATCTGCTTCATATCTATTTACTATGTTTTGATTATATTCATTTTTAAATTTATTCATTGCTACTAATGTATTATTGGGATATATCATTGCACCAGTTTGATTATTTATTATACTATATTTTACTGTATTATTATTTACTAAGTAATCGTTCCTATTGTCCTTGCTTTCATAGTATCCGTACAACTTTTAGTGCTTTTCCATTTACAGTTTGTTTTATTGTTTTATTTAATTTCATCTCTCCTGATTTTGATTTGTTTACTATTACTTCATAATCTGCCTCTGGAAATCTGCCTTTTGTTATTGTTATATCATCTAAATACAAATTATAATCTAATACCTTTTCTCCTTTTTGTTCTTCCTCCCATGGTATGTACATTCCAAATCCATTTCCACTTGTTTTTGAATTATTAAGTAAGTTTATCAATATTTTTTTATTTGCATATATTGATGGACTTTTTTTGTCCGTGAAGCCTACTATCTTAAATTCCTTCATGTTATCAATATATAGTTTTTTATAAAGTAGGTCTTTCTCAGTTTTTATCCCCATATATCCACTTATATTATTTTCTGACACCTCTTTCATTACCATTTTATCTATTACTACTTCGTATTCGTTTTCTGGCATTCTTCCTTCTGTTATTTCTTGTTCTGTTATGGTATCCAAACTTGTAAGTGAGCCTGAAAATTCTAGGGTATATCCTGAGGTTTGATAGTATTCATCAAATTTCATTTTGAATACTATATTACTATCTCCTGGAAGAATATAGTTTACACAATCTAGATTTTCATATTTTAAGAAATCTTCTACACTTATTTTTGTTAGTTCTATTTGCAGATAATTTTTATTTTTTGTTATAAAGTCTGTATCCTCTACTTTAGTTATTCCTAAAATATTACTTACTCCGTATACAATAAACATACTTGATGCAAAGAAGCCGAGCCAGTAAAAGCTTTTTTAATATTGAGTAATTTATAACTTTTTTTACTCCATTTAGTATTGATTTTAGTATTCCTGATATTGAACTGTATCTTAGTTTATATTTTTCATTTTTTAGCTTATTTAAGTCAAATTGATGCTCTTTATAAATACTTTTATCTATTTTTTGATAGTGCTCGTTTATAAGTTCTATACCAGAGTTTTCGTCAATTACTTCTACTTTTTCTTTTGCTTTTATGTATATGCTTCCCTCCTTTATGATTATTTGTATGTCTGTTTTTTCTGTATTATCTGAATATATCTCTAAATCTACATTGTCTTTTTCAATCTTTTCTATATTTTTGAAGTCTTTTAAATATATTTTATTTTCTAATTTATAGTCTAATACTTCAATTTTTTCATTCTTATAGTCCCTTTCAATTTTTCCATTTTTTATCTCTATTATTCTTGATGCGTAAAAGTTTGCTAAATTTGTTTCATGTGTGACTAATATTACTAACTCTTCTTTTGATATTGCTTTTATTATATTCATTATTTCTAGTGAATTTTTACTATCTAGATTGCCGTGTTGGTTCATCTGCAATTACTATATTAGGATTTTTTACAATTGCTCTTGCTATTGCTATTCTTTGTCTTTCTCCTCCTGATAGCATATTTACTGGCCTATTCCTATATCTATACATGTTTACACTTTCCAGCACATATTCTACTCTTTTTTTTATTTCTTGTTTATCTTTTATTCCTATCATTTTTAGTGCTATTGAGACATTTTCATATACTGATAAATTATCTATTAACTTATAGTCTTGAAATATATATCCTATATTTAAATTCCTGATTTTATCTACTGTAAATTTTGTTAACCTTTTTCCGTTTATAAATATTTTTCCTTTGTTCACTTTATCTAATCCGCCTATTGCGTTTAAAAGTGTAGTCTTCCCACTTCCTGATTCTCCGAAGTATTGCAACTAACCCTGTTTTCTCAAATTCCAGTGAGGTGTTATTTATAATATGGATTTTGTTTCTCTTATTTTTATTAAAATATTTATTGACATTTTCTAATTTTACCATATATCTACACCTCCTCATTATATGTCTTTATAGCTGTTTCTTTGAAGATTTTTCTTGAAAATCTTCTTGATATTATTCTTGACATTAAGGCTATTATTACATATATTAATATATATTCTCTAATTCCTATGAATTTTGATAAATTTAAAACATATTGAAGGTGTATTATATTTACTTTTACGAGGCTAATAAAACCTACTACAAATGCGTATGCTAGGCTTGAATCTATAAATAGCTCTATATCTAGTATTCTTTTTATGCTCTTATATGTTGCACCTAACATTCTTAATGTTGTGTAATATACATTTCTTGATTTTATTATTATTCTAATTACAAAGTACGAAATAAAGAATAGTACAAATATCAGCATTGCTGTAACTATTACTTTTACTATTTTTAAAACTTGAACTCCCATTTGGTCATGATTTACTTTATAATCTGTTACCTTTTTTGCCTTTATCCCTAAGCCTTCAAGTTCTTGCATTGTTTTGTCTATATTTTTTACATCTTTTATAAATAAACTTGATTGATATGGTGGCTTATCATATAGTGAATTATAGTCTTCTGGATTTGCAAAAATTGCTGTTCTATAACTGTCATAATTATCATATCCTGTTAATTTTTTGAAATTTGCCTTTGTATAAGTTTTAGATATTTTTAAGTTTATTTCATCTTTATAATAAATAGTTTCTACTTCTATTTTGGCTTCTTTATTTCTTATATTTCCATTTGGAAAATTATATTTTAAGTCATCTGCAATTATTGCTGTCCCCTTTTCAACTTTACTACTTGGTATCACAATACAATATGTATTATATTGATTGTTCAAAATTACCTTTGTTGTTGTTGCTCCTTTTCCATTTAAATAATTTACCATTGCTCTTAAATCTGACATTAACTCTGGTTTTGCATAAAGAGTTGTGTTATAATCGTTTTTTTCTTTATATTTTATTCCTACAATATTTACAGTCTCTATCTCTTCTCCTTTTTTAGTTCCTGTTATTTCAAACTCTTTAGTTAATAAATCATTTAATCTATTTGTTATGTAAAAATTTTCTTTATTTATGTTTATTACTATTTCATTTTTGTTTTCTGGCATTCTTCCTAAATCTAAGCTTTCACTTAGCTTTTCTATATCCTTCATATCCCCACTTATATGCATATTGTCTTTGTAAAGCGTAATTGTTGTGTCTAAAAATATATCGTCTTTAATTATATAATCTGTGTTTTCTAGCTTCTTTATTTTATTATAATCTTCATCTGTAAAATATGTTTTATCACTTTTTTTCATGAGAATTCTATTTTCTGACAAATCTCTAAATCCTGGGCTATTCCCACTACCTGCAAGCTCTTTTTCTGTTTGCATAAAGCCCGCATATTCTGCAAATAGTGCTGAGGTTATAAATAAAAATACAGCAAATAATAGTAGGAATTTTGTTAATATATTAAAAGTGTTTCTAATTCCCAGTCTATATTTGCTAGTTAGCCTTATTTTATTTTCTTTCTTTTCTATTGGTTTTGGAGTTTCTTGAATTTTTTTGATTTCAATATTTTCTATAATCCTACCATCATGCATTTTTACTATTCTGCTTGCATATTCTTCTACTTGCTCTATATTATGTGTTACTAAGATTACTAATTTATCCTTAGCAACTTTTTTTAAAATTTGAAATACATCTTTTGCAGAAGCCTCATCTAAATTTCCTGTTGGCTCATCCGCAACTATTATTGGCGTTTCTTTTACCATTGCTCTTCCGAATAGCTACTCTTTGTTTTTGCCCTCCTGATAATTTAGAAACTTTAGTATTTTTGAACTTTGTAAGTCCTATTTGTTCTATCATATCTAGGACTTTTTCTTTTATTTCTTTTTTCTTATATCCATTTAACAGTAGTCCCAGTTCTATGTTCTGATAGACTGTGTAACTGTTTATTAAATTGAAGTTTTGAAAAATGTTTGCTATATATCTTCTTCTATATTCTTCAAATTCCTTTTCAGTATAATGACTAGTCTCTTTTTCATTTATGTACATTTCTCCTTCTTCATAGCTATCTAGTCCTGATATTACATTTAATAATGTACTTTTCCCGCTTCCTGATTCTCCTGTAATTACTATAAATTCACCCATTTTAAATTCTATATTTATTTTTGTAAATCCTGATGCTATCATCCCTTTGTTGTAATAGAATTTTGATACATTCTTTAGTTTTAACATTTTATTCCCCCTTTATTTCTATTCCTTTGTTTAAAAAGAAAATCTCATACCATTTGATAAAGCTGTATAGTATCCATACTTTTTTGTAATTATCTTTTTTACCTGTTTTATGTTCTTCTAGTAAATTTAGTATATATTCTTGATTGAAGAATTCCTTTACATAGTCTTCTTTAAACGCTCTTTTGATTTCATTGTAGAATTCTTCTTCCTTCATCCATTCACGAATTGGTACTGGAAATCCTAATTTTTTCTTTTTATATGCTTCATTGGGAATGTCTTTTTTTGCTGCTTCTCTTAGGGCTACTTTTGTATTATCTTTTGTAACTTTATAATCCATTTGTATTGTTCGTGCTAAATTAAATACTTCTTTATCTGTAAATGGTGTTCTTCCTTCAATTGAGCTTGCCATTGTCATTCTATCACATTTGAGTAAAATATCATTTAATAGCCAATTTCTTATATCTATCATTTGCATTTTTACTATATTACTACCATTTTGACATTTTTCAAAAAGTGGCTTTGTTATATCTTTATTTTTTATTGTATCCTCAAAACTTAAAACTTTTTTTCTTTCTTTTTCACTGAATATTTTGTTTACCCCTACATATTCGTCCTCTAGCTTTGTTCCTCTACGTACTAAGAAATTGCGTCCCCTAAATTCTGGAAATGCTGAAAGGCATATTGATATAAAATGCCTAATGAAATATGGAATTTTGTTATAAAATCTAAAATCTACTTCTTCTCTATAATAGTTATATCCTCCAAAGAACTCGTCTGCTCCTTCTCCTGAAAGCACTACTTTTACATCTTTGCTTGCCAGTTTTGCGACAAAGTATAATGATATTGCTGATGGATCTGATGATGGCTCGTCCATATGGTATAGAAAGTTTGGTATTGCTTCTAACCATTCCTCTTTTGTAATTTTTTTGCTGATGTTTGTTATTCCTAACTGATTTGCTAGGTCCTTTGCATATTCTATTTCATTATATCTAGGATCATCATATCCAACAGTATATGTCTTATCTGGTTTTGCAAGTGACACCATGTATGAAGAGTCTATACCTGAGGATAAAAATGAGCCCACCTCTACATCTGCAAGCATATGATGTTTTATAGAGTCTTTCATTGTCTTACTTATGTCATTTACTAATTCTTCAAAGTTTTGCTCCTTTTCTGCAAATTCTATGTCATAATATGTTTTTATATCTATCTTTCCTTCTTTAACAGTCATGCTCGTCCCTGGCAAAAGCCTATATACTCCTGAGAACAGAGTTTCATTAGTTGGAGTGAAGCTAAATGATAAATATGGTCCAATAAGTTTTTTATTTATTTTCTTTTCAAATTCTGGATATTCTAAAAAAGCTTTTATTTCAGACGCAAATGCTACTTCTCCATTGCAGGATTTTTTTGTATAGTAATATAATGGTTTTATTCCAAAATGGTCTCGTGCTAAAAATAGATTGTCATTTTCCTTATCCCAAATTGCAAATGCGAACATCCCTCTTAATTTTTTTGGAAGTTCCTCTCCCCATTCTCTATAACCATACAAAAGCACCTCTGTATCAGAGTTTGTCTGAAATTCATAATTTTTCAATTCTTCTTTTAATTCTTTATAATTATATATTTCTCCATTGAATACGATTACTAACTTTTTGTCCTCTGTGTACATTGGCTGGCTTCCGTCCGGTCTAGGTCTATTATCGATAATCTTCTATGTCCTAAGGCAACTTTTTCGTCTATATAATATCCTTCTCCATCTGGTCCCCTATGTTTTATCTTATCTGCCATTTTTTTTATTATATTTTCTTTATTTTTTTCCTCACTATAAAATCCTACTATTCCACACATTCGCTTTGCTCCCCCATTATTTATTTTCATTCTTTATTTTGCTTAAAATTCTTCCAAATCCATAGACTATTGCAGTAGAATTCCTATTTGCTATTTCTTTTCCTATGGCTTTTCCACCTACTGTAAGTGCTGCAACTATTGCACTTACTATAAATTGCAAATTATCTGTTACTCCCCACATACTAGATAATTTGGCTGATATCATTGCACTTATTGCTCCACTTAAAACTCCGGCATATATCTCCGTATTACATCTGCACACACATTTGCAACTCTTGTTGCATTTTTGATTAGTTTTAGAGACATTTTGGCTCCTTTGGCTCTCTTTGTTGCTTTCGCGTGAAATTCTTCTTCATTTGCAACAGTTACTGCAACTCCTACTATATCAAAAAATATACCTGCAAATATTACAGCAACTAATATTATTATTGCTGGTATTATACTTAATTTTGACACTCCATTAGTTGATATATAAGAAAAAC
>JAAWCC010000127.1 GCA_022792975.1 Clostridia bacterium
CTTTATATTTTATATAATCGTTTATCAAAAGTTTAATCATTGCAACAATTGGAACTGCTAAAAACATTCCCATTATTCCAAAATATGCTCCTACAACTGTTATTGAAAAAATTATAAGTATTGGACTTATTTCAAGTGAATCTCCTAATATTTTTGGATTTATAATATTTGCATCAATTTGCTGCAACACTATAACTACAACTGCCATCCAAATTGCCTGTGAAATTCCTCCTGTAAATAGCGTTATAATTATAGCTACAACTATTGCAATTATTGCCCCTAAGAATGGGATTAAGTTAAATAATCCTATCATAAAGCCTAATAAAATACCATATTTTACTCCCATAACTGACATTGCTATGCTTGTTAATATTCCAACAATTATTGCGTCTATAATTTGACTTGATACAAATCTAAAGAATATTTCATTTGATTCTCTAAAATATTTTCCTATATGTGTATATATATTTCTATTAAATATTGCGTTGCAAAATCTTCTCGCAAATCCCACTATTGCACTTCTTTCTGCAAGTAAATACATTGAAACTACAATTGTTACAAATATATCAAATATTGTTGTTGCAATTCCTATTATTCCTTTTGCATATTCACCTATCATTTCTAAATTTAAGAAGTCAGTTAAATTTACGTCTCCTAAATTTTCTATTATTGATTTTAGATTTATTTGATTAACTATTGAATCTTCTGGTAAATTTTCTATTGTTTCTATGGCACTTTTATAATATCCAGGAAGTGCTGTTATTAGTTCTGTTAAGCTTTCATACACTGTTGGTACTATAAATTTTATTACTATTATTACTAATATTATCGCTATTATATATACTGTAAATATTGCAAGCCATCTAGCTCTTTTTTGCATGAATTTTCCTTTTGATTTTTTTAAAAATCCCTCCACCTTCCTACAAGGTAAATAGAATAAGTATGCTAAAATCACCGCCATAATAAATGGCATTAATGTTGATATTAAATTCTTTACCCAAGTTGTTATATCTCCGAAATTATCTAATAATTTATATACTGATATAACAGCTACTGCAAATATGAACCATGCAAACCATTTCTTCCAATTCTTTGTTTTTGTGTCCATAAATTTTCCTCCTAAATTTCTATATCCACCCCAACAGGGCAATGATCACTTCCTAATATTTTATCAAATATATATGCTTCTTTTAAATTTTTCTTTAAATTATTTGAAATTATAAAATAATCTATTCTCCAGCCTATGTTTCTTTCTCTTGAGTTTGCAAAATATGACCACCAAGTATAGCAATCTGTCTTGTCTGGATATAATACTCTAAATGTATCCTCGAAGCCTGCCTCTAATAATTCAGTCATTTTATTTCTTTCTTCATCTGTAAATCCTGCGTTTTTTCTATTGGTCTTTGGGTTTTTTAAATCTATCTCCTTATGTGCTACGTTTAAATCTCCACAAAGTATTACTCCGTTTTTTGTTATTTAAATTAATTAAGTATTTCCTAAATTCATCCTCCCAAATTTGTCTATATTCTAGTCTTTCCAGTTCTCTTTTCGAATTTGGTGTATAACAGTTTACAATGTAAAACTTTTCAAATTCTAATGTTATTACTCTTCCTTCTTTGTCATGTTCTTCTACTCCTATTCCATAACTTACATTAATTGGTTTTTCTTTTGTAAAAATTGCTGTTCCTGAGTATCCCTTCTTTATGGCACTATTAAAATATGTATAATATCCTTCATTAAAGTTTATCTCTGCTTGCCCCTCTTGCATTTTTGTCTCTTGCACACAAAATATATCTGCATTTATTTCCTTAAAGAAATCTGCAAATCCTTTATTTAATGCTGCTCTTAACCCATTTACATTCCATGAGATTAGTTTCATTTTTTCTCCTTTTTAATATATCAAAAGGGACAAGGCAAAATGTGTCATTTAACCCCGTCCCTTTTGACTGTGTCTTATTTTGTTAGGTAAATATAACATTCTATGTTTCTTCTACCAAAAGTTATACATTCATTATATGTATTCATATATATGTCTATCTTATTGTTTGATATTGCTCCCCCTCTGTCTTGTACTACAAACCAGCCTCCATTTGGTTGATCTTTGAAGTATGGTATGTAAACTACTGTGCCCATTGGGTAGCCTTTTCCTGCTGCTACTGTATACCATGCTTTTGCTAGTGCTCCACTTGCTGTTTTTTCATGTCCTTCGCTTGCTGTATATGCAGATGCATTTAGTGTTTTTACTATTGGCTCTATTCCTTCTACTTTGCTGGCAAGAGTTGTACTTCCTGATACTGTCTCTTGTTTTGTAACATTTGGTCTTGAATTTGTGCTTGAGCCTCTGCTGGTTATGTTTGACACTTGAATTACTTTGTCAACGGGGTCTTGTATGACCTCCTCTTTTACTAATGTTCTACCTATTTCAATATCATTTTGATATTTTATTTTGTAGCTTGCCTTTTTAAGTCCCTCTTTTCCATCTTGAATTACTGTTGTCACAGTACTTTCATTTGATGTTGATATATCATTTGTAATAGTTTGATATGGTATGCCTTCTTCTATTACAACTATTTTCTCTATTATTGTATTATATGCACTTAATAATTGGTCTAAGTATACACTTCCTTCTTCCTCGGCAATTGCAACTGTTGAGTATGCATCTTGTGTTCTTCCTGTTATTACAATTTTTGAAGAAGCTTCTGTTATTTCTGATTCCAAATTTGGAACTACATTTTCTTCTGGTAAAATTACTATGTGGTTTTCTTCTAATATATCTGAAACTACAGTTTTGGTTGTTAGTACATCAATTTCACAGTTGTCTGATAGAACAATCTTGACATTTTTCACGTCCGAGCTTGCTGCTAGTACACATACGCTTAGTAAAAATATTGCAATTATTGTTATTGCTGCAATTCTCATTACGGACAGTGAAGCTTGCTCGTTTTTTATCATAAGAACTTGCCCCTCCTTGTTTCAATATCATGATTATACTATGAATTATTTAAATTGTCAAATTATTTTTTCGAATTTGTAAGTTTTTTCCAGTTTTTCTTCAAGATATACTTTAGCAATTAGCTTTAATTCTTCTAGGGAGGTTTCAGGTACATTGAAGGAAAAAATTTTTTTTGCTTCTGCCATAACAATATATCTAATTGCATATAATGTTGCTTCTTGGATTCTAATTACACTTTTATCTAATTTTGAGCATTCTACACATTTTATTCCATTATCCTTGATACTAAAATACGTAATATTTTCGACTCCTCCACAGTTTGTACAGTTGATAACATTTGGTACAAATCCGAATTAGTGATAACAATCTTATTTTGAATATTGCAATTATTAGTTCTTTATTCATTTCAGTCTCAGAAATTGCATAAATAGTGTTTAATACAAGTTGTAAGATATTATATGAACTGTCATTTTCATTTGTAATATCTTCTACTATTTTTGCTATGTATGCTGCATATTGTAATTTATCTAGGTCTATTCTTAGATTGTAAAATACTTCAATTGGTTCACACGAGTTTATGTTATAGCTTCCTCCACTACCCTTATATAAAACATACTCACTAAACCCCAGAAATTGCGTACCCGCAAGCATTGCGCTATTGGGTTTTCTAGCGCCTTTTGCTGCGCATGAAATCTTCCCGCAAATCTGGGGTTAGCATTGTTAACATTTTATCAAAGTCTCCCATATTACTTTCTCTTAAAATGATTGCTTTTGTCTTTATTATTCCCATTTCTTTCCTCAATCAAGTTTTCTTCTAAATTCTTTGTCTCTATAAATTCTAAGAATGTGTTTATATTCCCTGTCTTTTTAAAAGCATTCCAAGCCATTTTGCTCAACATATAGCTATCTCCTCCATTTTTTAGTTCTATTCTAAAGTTTAGTTTGCTTGTTTATTGATGCTTTTATACTTTATTTCAATTGTCAATTTTATACTTTTTTACAATATTATCCTCATCTTGCCAATCTTTTCTAACTTTTACCCAGGTTTTCAAATTCACTTTTTCTCCGAATAATTTTTTCTAGGTCTTCTCTTGCATATGTTCCAATTTGTTTTAATTTACCTCCGTTTTTTCCGAATTATTATACCTTTGTGAGAAGCTCTTTGACAATAAATTGTTGCTTCTATATTAAATATCGGTAGATTCTCTCTTGTTTTTCCCTTTTTTAATTTTTGTACTTCTACATATATTCCGTGTGGCACTTCATCTTCAAGTAGCTTTAATGCTTTTTCTCTTATTGTTTCTTCTACTATTACTCTTATTGTTTGGTCTGTGTAGGTTTCTTCATCATAATACTTAGGTCCAATTTCCAAGCATTTTTCTATTTCTTTTAAAATTGCTTCATTATCTTTTCCAGTTTTTGCTGATATTGGAATTACAGCTTCAAAGTTATATTCTTTCCTATATATCTCTATTAATTTTGCTAATTCTTCTTTTTTTATTAGGTCAATTTTATTAATAAGAAGTATTGTTTTCTTTTTTGACTCTTTTATTTTTTCTAATATTAAGTTATCTCCTCTACCTATCTCTTTACTTGTAGCTTCAATTACAAATAAAACTAAATCTACATCTTTTGCTGCTTCAAAGGCTGTTTGAACCATGATATTGCTTAGTTTTGTTTTTGGCTTATGAATTCCTGGAGTGTCTAAGAAGATTATTTGTGAATTCTTCCTATTTACTATTCCTTTTATCTGGGTTCTAGTTGTTTGTGGCTTATTTGCTATTGCTGCAATTTTTTCTCCTATTAGTGAGTTTAATAATGTCGACTTTCCGTACATTTGTCCTACCGTAAAATTGCAACAAATCCTGATTTGAAATTTTCCATGTGTTCTTGTTTCCTTTATTATATATTATTTTTTGAATTTAATTTATTTATTTCTTTTGCTAATTTTCCAACTTCTTCTACTAGCATTATCATTCTTTGATTTATTTCCTCGTTTGTAATTTTCTTTTCTTCTATGCTTTCTATTTCTTGATTTTCTTTTTCTTGAAATTTGGCATTTTCAAATCGCACTTCATATGTTTTATACAAATCTGTAATATATTTTAAGTCTCTTTTAAATTCCTCTTCTTCGAAATTTGCAATATTTGTATTTTTTATTATAATTATTGCTTCACCGTGTTTTGTGTTAAATGCAAATCCGTATTTTAACTTTGCTTCTATTAAAAAATATTTCATTTTATATTCTTTTTCTAGCTCTAATATCTCTGATTGATTTTTTCTCGTCCTTCCAAAACCAATCCACATCTCCACTTCATTTGTTTCTTTTGAAAAAGATATTCCAACATATCTTCCCTTTGCCCCACTCTTATTTTCTTTTGTAAATATTTGTATCCATGGACTTTCTTTTCTGTTATAATGTGGACCTAATTTTAACTCTATCTCCAAATCTTCTACCTTAATATATTCTTTTATAGTATCACTTAATTGTTGTTCTAATTCTTTATTTCTTAATCTTTTTTGTTTGCCATTTTTTGTTGCTACATCCTCTAATTCACTTATATAACTATACATAAAATAAACGAATAAATCTTTTATATTTTTTAACGTTTTTATCATTTTATTTTCCTCCTTTATTTTAATTTTCTTCACCCATTTTTTCAATTGCTTTTTTTATTTTATATTGTGTTTCATATATTTGATTTTCTAATCTTCTTATTTGCATTTCTGTTTCTTCTCTATCAATTTGTTTTATTTTACTCTTAACTTGTATGTATCTCTTTACACTTAAATCGTAATTATTTTCAATAACTTCTCTTATACTAGATACATATGAGAAGTTTTCTATTGTTTCCCTTTTATTTTGAATATTAATTATTTTTTCTTGATTTTTTTCTGTTAAAATATTTGTTTTTCTTTTGCTTTCATATTCTTTACTTGCATCAATAAATAATATGTCGTTTGACTTTTTTGCTTTATCTATGATTAATATAATAGCTGGTGTTTTTGTCCTGTAAAATAATTTCTCTGGCAGTTCAATTATACTATCAATATACTTTTTTTCTATTAATTTTTTTCTTAATTCATATTCTGTATTAGTCTTTTTAAATAGAAACCCTTGTGGCAATATTATTGCCATCCTTCCATTTTCATCTATAGTATTTATCATCTTAATTAAAAATTTTATATAACTATCTGCATTAGGTGTAATATAATAATCTCCATATAATTCTTTTTGAATGCTTCCTTTTATATCTTCTTTAAATGGAGGATTTGCTATTGCATATCTAACCTGTGGTATCTCTTCTAAGGTATCTTGTTTTATTAGTTTGTTATTTATATCATGAATCCACAAATTGGTCATGCAGATATTGTAATTTCTTATGCTCTTTTCTTCTCCAAAAGCATAGATGTTAGCAAGTTTTGCACTTTCTACAATAAAATTTCCTGTTCCACATGCAGGATTATATATTCCTTTATTGTTTTCTATATTTAGTAATTTTGTCATTGTTTTTACTAATCCTTTTGGGGTATAAAATACTTCATTTCCTGATATATTATCGTTATCTTGCTCAGATTTCATTATGATATATTCAAAAGCTTCTGCAAGTATTTTTTTAGGCATTTCCATGTTTATTTGTGATGAAATTAAATCGTTTATACTATTTATTATCTTTTCTATTGTTATATAGTAGATTTTATTTATTATTTTAGAAAACTTTATATTTTTAAATAATACTTCTGACTTTTCTTTTTCTCTTATATTTTCTAATTGTTTATCTATGTATTCTAAAGTATAACTAACACTATCTTGTTTTATTATTTTTTGAATTTCGTCAATGTTTTCATATATAACATATATTAGTGCTGATATATATTCTATATAGTTATTACCTATATTGGGTATATAGCTCAATTGGATGCTTATTTCTTGCATTCTTTGATTTACTTCTTTTTGGAATTCATTTGCTTCCATACCTTGCTCCTTCTATAGTAATTTCTTCAAGATAAGAGTTATATAGTTTTTCTTTTTCTTCTAATATTTTTTTTGTAATTGTCTTTTCCTCTTCCCATAATGTAATTAATTCCTCCATTGTTTTCTGCTTTTCTGGTGGTATATAAGGAATTTCTAGCGTTTTTAAGTTTGTTATTGACATTGACTTTATTACTGAACCTGTTACTCTTGCCTCCAATGCATTTTCTGCTATTTTGCTTTCTAAATACCATTTTAAAACAATTGGATTCATTTCATTTTTGTTTGCTCTAATAATACAGAATTGCGAAGGTATTATCTTTCCTGCTAATTTTTCGTCTGCATATATAATTTTGTTTGGATATAAAAGTCTAAAAAGTAAATCCCCTTTTTTTACAGTTTTATTTTCTAAATTTTTCTTTGTCCTAAATTCTTCATAATCTAAGTTTTCCTCGTAGTTTTTTAGAGAAAATAGCAGGTAGCTATTTTCTCCTTCTTCGTTGCTTTCTCTTTGGGTTAAAATTCCTATCATTATTTCTGCTATTTTCTCTAATTTCAAATTATCACTTCCTAGTATTTATTTTTTTACCTGTTTTGATGTAATACTTACTTAGGATTTCTTTGCAACAATACTTGCAAAAATTCACATTTTCGTAATATTCTTCTGCTCTTCTTACTGCTTCAACTGGACAAACACATTCTCCTAATTTAATGATATTTTTTTCTGTTGGACTTTTTATGCAATGTATTAAGTGAATTTTGTGACAATCGTTATCCAATTTTGAGTTCTTGTTGATTATAAATTCCATCTTTTTTCTCCTTTCTAGTTAAAAGTTTCAAAAAGATTTCATAAATATTTGATTTTAGTTTTTTTTTATGTTATAATAGTGATGTTTGATATTATACAAATATTTATGAAGGTTCTAAATATGTGCAAGTTATTTAGAGCTTTCTTTTTGTTATAGCGAGTTTGTAACAGCATTGTGTGTCTTGTCTTGTTTTCCTCCTCCAGATATTTGTACTCATTTTTCTCCTTTCTCATTATATTTATAGTTCGAAACCGGTTCAATATCTATAATAACATTATCAAATATATTTGTCAATATATTTGATAAATATATTTTTGTTTCAATCTTGCTATAACATCAGCAGCATTCTGTCATGCTAGTTGTTCTCTCTATTCAAGCTTTATGTATTTGATTTTTTCTTCAAAGAAAGTAATTTCTATAAGATTTTTAATAATATTGATTTAAAAAATAAATCTATATGTTCTTATTCATGTATTTTTCCATAAGCATTATTTAATCCGTCTGCTCTTTCATTGTTTTTATCTGTTAGTATTTCTAAAATATTTATATTATAAACAATTATTTCCGTCAAATAAAATTCTGTAATATGACTATTTACATTCTAGCATATTTATATTATAACAAATTTATCTATTTCTAAAAAACCTACTAATTCATAATTTACATTCTAGTATATTTATATTATAACTAAATATATATTTGTCTGATGTCTTATGTTTTAACATATTTACATTCTAGTATATTTATATTATCACCTAATTAATAGTCTTCAAATATTCAATTGCCTTCTATATGACTTTTGTTTCCAAATTCTACGCTTTTAATAAATTGATGTTTATTTCCAGTTTTATTAAATATTAAATCATCGTATTTAATATTTTCTTCTGAAATCCTTTCATATTTCATATTTTTAATTACTTTTCCGATATAGATAAGTTCAGCTTCTGGAATTATAACCAACATACTATTATTATTTTGTCACACTATAATGTATTTGTACTATATCTTCTTTCTCTCTTACAATCCTTTCTAATTTAAGTTTACTTTCAAAATGGTTTCCTTTAAATAGTGGTATTCCTTTATTTAAGACAAAAGGATTATAGTTTAGAATTATATTGTCTACTATACCTTTTTCCATAAAAGCACTATTGATAATGGCTCCTCCTGAAATAAGTATTCTTTTATAATTTAACCTCTCACACGTTTTTAAACAATTATCTATCGAGTCACAGTATATTACATTAGAAAAATCACCTTTGTTTTGTTCTATCTTACTTAGAACAATTATCTTTATATTATTTAAGTCCTTTAAGTATTCGCTTCCCCAAGATAATACATTATCCCATGTTTTTCTTCCCCATATAAGTACGTCGTATTCTTTTAATAACTCTATCATTATCTTCCAGCCTCTCATAGATAGAAAATCCTCATTTCCATCTTCTCTAGCAATCATTCCATTAATAGAGCATGCCATTTCAATTGTTATTTTTTCCATAAAGTATTATCACCTTTCTTTATACACTTTAGCTAACTTAGGTTAATAATTCTGCATTTCTTATTTACATTGTTTTCTCCAAGAATTGCAGAATATATTTCAAATATTCTTTCTATTACTTCTGCATTATTAAAACTCTCTTTTTGGCATGGCAATATATATGGAGAATATAATACGCCATATAAATCTAAATCAAATTTCATTTGACAGAAGCCTAATTTTTCATAAAATTTTGCCCTTCTTTGTCTGGTGTTCTCTTCCTCCGCATCTTTTGCTTCTTCTATCTTTTCTATTTCTATAAATATCCCATCATATTTTATATACATTTCTTTTAATAATTTTACTGCCTCTGTGCCATATCCTTTATTTTGATTTTCTGGCCAAATCGCAAAATAATCCAGCTGCAAATATGGGTTGTTTTTTAAATAGTTTACTATAAAAAAGCCGATAACTTTATTCTCTGAGATTATTTGAATTATATCTGTAATATTATTATAATATGATTTTTTCAATCTGTAATATGATCTTCTTTCTTCCTTTGGAAATAATTTTTTATATTTAAAATATATATTTTTTCTAAATTCCTTTATATCAATTTTTTCTAAATACATTTATTATTTACCTTTCTTCTATAATTACTATTATTCTTAATTTATTTATAATTGATAAAAACCTTCCAATAACCGTATATATTAAAAAGTCTTTACTATTTAATATGGTCTGTTTTTAGAAATTATTTATTCAAGTCTCAAATTAGAAAAATATATTTTCTTCTAAATCATCTGGA
>JAAWCC010000128.1 GCA_022792975.1 Clostridia bacterium
AATATATAAAACATTAAAAATAATAAAAAAATATAATATAAACACATATGACGAACTATTAAAAAAAACAATAAAACAGAAGAATAATAGAACGATAGATATAGAAGTCATATTAAATACAATAATAAATATATTTTTACTAATATCTTTTTTTGTCATGTGTGCAGGGTTCTCAGCATACTTTAAGCAAGAATTTGGAATAAATGAATTAATTACAGGAGTTTTTGTATCAATTATTTGTTATATTTTCCTAAATAAAGATATAAAAGGTGTGGTTTTATTAAATTCAATATTAATTCCATTAATAATTATAATATTATGTGTCTTAGGGATGAAAGCTTTTGGAGTAAATCTTAAATTCGAAAATAATAATGATAATTTTTCATGGGTAATAAAATCAATATTATATGCAAGTTATAATTCTATTACATTAGTCTCAATACTAATACCAATGAAAAAATATATTAAAAATAAAAAAGACATATTAAAAATATCACTTTTTTGTATTTTAATAATAGGAGTACTATCAGGCATAATATTTCTATTATTATTTAGTATAAATGAGGATATATCAAAAATAGAATTACCAACAGTATATGCGGTAGGAAGCTTTGGCATAATTTATAAATATCTATATGGAATAATAATCTTAGGAGCTATTGCGACAACTGCAATATCATCAGCATATGCATTTTTAAATAATATAGCAAAAACAAAAGAAAATTATAAAAAATATAACAAAATAATTTGCATAATTGCAATTTTTATTTCACTTTTAGGCTTCTCAAATCTGGTAAATAACTTATATCCAGTCTTTGGCGCTTTAGGATTGCTTCAGCTAATTTTTGTGATAATTAGTAAGTAATTATTTTGCCTTTAAATATTGTAATAATTTTGAAAGTGTTATAAAATATAAAAAAAGATTAAATTAATCGGAGGACTAATGAAAATACTTAAATTCAAAGGAAAAATGTCACTCAAAAACAAATTACTAATAGGGCTTGGGGCATTTACTCGGAATTGCAATTCTTACAATCTTGCTTTTATATATACTAAATGAGCCAGCAAGAGAGTGGATTAATATATATATATTAAGAAAATCAGTAACAGAAGATGATATTGCAACAATAGAGCTTGATGTAGATAAAGCACAATCAATTTATGCTTATGACAGATATATAAGTATTTTAGAAAATGGTAAATTAAAACTATATAATAGTTATGCAAGTAAAGAAGCAGAATTTGATATTGCAATAAGCAATCCTATATACGCAAAAAACAATAATTATTTAGCAATAGCAGAAACAAATGGACAAAAAGTATATCTAATATCAGATTCAAAAATACTTTGGGAAAATAAGCTTGAAGGAAATATAAGTAAAGTAAATGTAAGCAAAGGCGGATATGTGTCAGTAGTTGTGACAGGTACAATGCACAAAAGTGTTATCATTACGTTTGACAAAAACGGGAACGAACTATTTAAAGCATTTAGAGCATTTTCTATTGCAATAGATACAGATATATCTGTTGATGGAAAATATTTAGCAATAGCAGAGATAAATACAAGTGGAGCACTAATCCAATCAAGCATAAATATTATAGATATAGAAAAAGCAATAAAAGGAGATGGCACAAATTCAACTGTATTTATACACAATGCAGCTTCTAATAAAATGTTAACAGATATAAAATATCAAGAAAAAGGACAACTTGTATGCATATATGATGATTCTATACATATGATATATGAAGAAAAGGATACAATACTCATAGAATTTAATACAAATACACATATTGCAGATATAAATTTAAGAAGTAATATAGTAAGAGCTGATGAAATATCAACAGGACCGTTTAGCTCAAAAACAGAAGTAATATTAAAAAATATAATAACAAATTCAGAAACAACTTATAGTATAGAGAGCTCCATTAAAGAAATAGTATGTTATAACAACATTCTTGCTATAAATCTTGGAACAGAAATACATCTAATAAATCTTAATGGTTGGTTAGAGAAAAAATATATGTCATATCAGGAAGCAAAACAGATTGTGCTTGGAAATACAGTGGCAGGAATTGTTTATCGAGATAGAATAAAATTATTGACTTTCTAAAATTTAAGGAGGTAAAATGTTTGCAGATTTAATTTTAATTATATTAATGGCACTTTGTATATTTTTAGGATATAAAAGAGGACTTATAAAAGTTGCTGTTAGGCTATTAGGCTTTTTTGCAGCACTTATAGTTGCATTAATTTTATACACACCAATTTCAAATTACATAATAGAAAATACCGAGGTAGTACCAAATTTGAAAAATACAATAGAAACCAAATTATATACCAAAGAGGAAACTAAACAAGATGTAGAAAATGCAAATATAGTAAATAATGTAGGTAAATATATAGAAAACTATACAGAAGGAATAAAAGAGAATACAGTAAGTTTTGCAGCACAAGAAATAGCAGTAGCAATTGTAAGAATATTAACTTGGATAGGGTTATTTGTTGGAACAAGACTTTTAATGTTATTTATAAAGCTATTTACAGATGCAATAGCTGAAATTCCTGTAATTAAACAATTCAATAAAGCAGGAGGCACAATATATGGTATATTAGAAGGATTAGTAATTGCATATGCATTCTTTGCAATAGTTAGTATGGCTAAACCAATGATTGGAGAAAATACAATTTCAAAAGAGATAGATAATTCATTTTTATGTAAGGCAATGTATGAAAACAATTTAATTTTAAAGATAATATTATAATATGGAGAGCTTAGCTAGGAGGTTTATTGCTAAGACCTCCATATTTTAAATAAATTTTTCACTATTTCACTTTTCTTCTAAATCTAGTATATTTATTACGCCTCCATAACAATACAAGTATTATTGCAACACTAGCTAGCACTACGGATATAATGCTTAAAATTAATTTCGTAGAATTTGAATTTAATATAGAGCCTTTTGCCTCCTGACCTTCTAATTGGGTATTTTGTGTATATGACTCTAAGAAAGGAGAGCCTTCTTGAACATTTTTTATGCCTCCCTCTTGCAAATTTTGATAATGTATAGTATAATTATCAAAAGCAAAATTGAATAAAGTTTTACAATCTATAAACTTTTCTCTAAGTCCATTACTAAATCTCCCACCTTTTAAACAAATTGCAATAAATTCAATCCCATCTTTTTTACTTGACGCAACTAAACAATCACCAGCTTGGTCAGTAAAACCTGTTTTTATGCCAGTTGCATATTGATAATAGTAATTATTTTCAGTGCTTACTAGTAAAAGGTTTGAATTATAGAAAGTACGGTCTTCAACAGGATGCAAGTTTGTTCTTGGAATAGTATATTTAGGTGTTCCAACAATTTCCATAAATTTTTTATTGTTCATGACATATCTAGAAAGAATGGATAAATCATAAGCCGTAGTATATAAATTTTTATCGTGAACTCCACTAGGATTTGTAAAATGTGTATTATTCATACCTAAAGATATAGCCTTTTTATTCATTAGCTCTGCAAAATTAGATATAGAACCAGAGGTATGCTCTGCAAGCAAATTTGCAACATCATTTGCTGATGGTATCATTAAAATATATAACAAATCCTCTATTCTAAGCTTTTCACCGAACCTGCAAACCAGAAAGCGAATAAGTTGCAGGAACACTCGAAATAGAGCTTGCGGAAACTTCAACTACTTCATTCAAATAACAATTTTCAAGTACTAGTATGGCTGTCATTATTTTAGTTGTACTTGCAGGATACATTTTTTCATATGCATTTTTTTCATAAAGAATATCACCAGTATTTCTTTCAAGTAATAATAAACAATTTGCATGAAGTTCTAAATTATCCGTATTAACATTTGCATTTACCATATTATATGGAGTGAGAATTAGACAAAATAAAATTAAAAATAAAACAAAATTCTTAAAATAATTTCTCATAATAAAATAATATATCATAAGTTAAAATAGATTTCAATATAAAAATTAAAGAAAGGAAGGGTGTTTTAATATGAACATGTTAAATCAAAAGCAAAAAATATTATTAATAGTGCGGAGGAGTTATAATAGCTATAATTCTTATATTTTATTACATAAATAGCACAAAAGAAATATATGGGTATGAAGAAGTTATAAACAATATCGAAGAAATAGATGAGAAAAAAGAAGAAGTCATAGAAAATAATATAATAATTCATATAACAGGAGCAGTAATAAATGAGGGGATTGTATCTGTAAAAGAGACTGCAAGAATAAATGATGCAATAGAAGCGGCAGGAGGACTTAGGGAGGATGCAGATATTAGCAATGTTAATCTTGCATATGTTATAGAAGATGGGCAAAAAATCTATATACCATCAAATCAAGATAAAAAAGAAAATACAGCTGAAAGTGAAATAGTTATAGAAGACGCAGGAGATAAGGTATTAGAAAATGAGCAAGCAGAGAAAAAAACAGACTTAGTAAATATAAATAAGGCAAGCCAAAAAGAACTAGAAGAACTTTCAGGCATTCGGTACCTCAACAGCACAAAAAATAATTACATATAGACAAGAGCATGGAAAATTTAAGACAATTGAGGACATAAAAAATGTTTCAGGAATAGGTGAAGCAAAATATGAAAGCATAAAAAAATATATATGTATTTAAAATATGAAAATACTTTATAAAAAATATATATTAATATGTTAAAAAATAAAAGCAGCAAAAAATGAGGAACTAAATTAAAGTTACTCATTTTACAAAAAAATATTATAAAGCTTTTACAACATCTATAACCTCCTCAATTATTGAATTTGGAGTTGAAGCACCAGCTATAATGGCACACTTCTTAAAATCTTTAACAAAATTTAGGTCTAAATCATCTTTAGTTTGAATATGTAAAACGTTTTTGCAATTTTGTGAAGATACCTCATATAATTTCTTAGTATTAGAACTATTCTTACCACCAATAATAATAACTAAATCTACATTTGAAGAAAGCTTAGAGGCCTCTAATTGTCTTAAATTGGTAGCGTTGCAAATACTTTTTTCAATATGAATATTAAAGCTATTATCTAAGCTATTTAAAATTTGTTTTACAAGGGCTTCAAATAAGTTTATACTAAAAGTAGTTTGAGATATAATTAATACATTCTTTAAATTAGCTTCAAGAAGAGAAGAAATAGCCTGAGATATATCACAAACATTCTCAATTAAATATGAATGCTTACCACAAAAACTATAAGTACCAATAGTTTCAGGATGGTCTTTAACACCAAACAAGAAAATAAAATAACCATCATTAATAAATTTTTGTACTTGCTCATGAATCCTTAAAACATTGGGACAAGTGAAATCTAAAACTTCAATACTATGCATTTTTGCATAATCATAAACCTCCTTAGTAGTACCATGAGCACGAATAACAACTTTATTCTTAGCTTCTGTAATAGAATTTATAATTCTAAGCCCCTTACTTTCAAGCTCTGCAACTACCTGCTTATTATGAATAATTTCTCCTAAACAATCAATTCCATTAGAAGTAATAGAAAGCTCTTTCTCTACTTTTTCAAGGGTATTCTTAACTCCAGCACAAAAACCATTATATTTTCCAATTAAAACCTCCATAAAACCTCCATAAATAAAACTATTTTTAATAAATAATATAAAATTTAATCTTAACTAACTTTATTATGCAATAAAATTAGTTAATAATCAATAACTTATTAGAAAAAATATTAAATACAAGAGACATAACTTACGGAAACACATAAGAAAAATACCTATTACAAAAAAATTAAAAAATAAAGCATTTAACAATATTAGGAAAAGTTTAATAAAAATATACACATAATTGATTGCTTTTATTAAATAAAAATAGTATAATATAATAACATAAGATTTCACAAAGGAGGATATGCATATGGAGGGGAACAAAAAGGGAGAAAATGACGACAAAGTAAAAATCTATGATAAAGACATGTACATAAGTCAAGAGAAACTGAGAACAATAGCAATTATTATTGTAATATTTGTAATAGGCTTCATAACAGGATATTTTACAAGCAATATTTTAAACTCAGAAGACCTGCAGATAATTAATGAAGGAAATTCAAGTTATAGTGAAAATAAAAATTAAATAGTAATAAACTTTGAAAAATCTAATAAATATGATATAATAGAACGGTGGCGCATTATCCTAGTCATTACTGATTATTGCGAGGGTGGGGCTAAAAATCCACTAAAAGGCATACCTGTGAAGTTTCTTGTTCGTGCGCGAACGTGCCAAGTTTGTGTGTGAGTAGGGAGTAAAGGAATTAGGGATATATAGAGTGGCATTTATATACTTCCCCTGATTTCGCGGAGGCTTGATTTATATTCTATTAATTAAGTAAAACCTATGTTGAGTGCCAAGACACAAAATACATAG
>JAAWCC010000129.1 GCA_022792975.1 Clostridia bacterium
ATAGCATGTATTAAAAAGGACGAGGAGATAAACAAAAATGGAATTTATTAATGTTTTAACCTATTTGTCAGGAATTTGTATTATTTTTGTATTATGTAGAATTTTTATTGTGCCACTTAAGTTTGTTCGGTAAACTTTTGTTAAACTCAATCCTTGGTGCACTCCTTATTTTACTTATTAATTTTATTGGTGGTTATTTTAATTTTCATATCGGACTAAATTTCTTTACTATAATACTGGTAAGCCTTCTAGGTATTCCTGGTGCACTATTACTTACTGTCATAAATTTAATTTTATTGTAACTTTTTAAAAGGACTTGCTACTTTTTGCCTTCTATGGTAATATTATATGGTAAAATAGCTTAGGAGGTTATGAGTATGTGTGGTATCGTAGGATATATTGGTAAATCTAAAGCAAGCCCGATATTAATAAACGGACTTTTAAAACTAGAATATAGAGGTTACGATTCAGCAGGAATTGCAACTATTGAAGATGGCACAATCTGCCATATAAAAAACAAAGGTAGAGTTAAAGAATTGCAAAATTCTGAAAAAATAGAAGGTTTAAATGGAACTATTGGAATTGCACATACAAGATGGGCTACTCACGGTAAGCCTTCTAGCATAAATGCTCATCCCCACCTAGACTCACATGAAAATTTTGCAGTTGTACATAATGGAATTATTGAAAATTACAGAGAATTAAAAAAATTCTTATTTGATGCCGGATACACCTTTTCATCAGAAACTGATACAGAAGTAATACCAAACCTCATAGACTATTATTACTCAAAAGAGGACTCTAATGATAAACTTATAACTGCTGTGAATAAAGCAATGAAGGATTTAAAGGGCAGTTTTGCTCTTGGTATTATATCAAAATTTGAACCAGAAAGAATCATAGTTGCAAGAAAAGATAGCCCTTTAGTTATTGGTATAAATGGTGACGAAAAATATATCGCTTCTGATATTCCTGCAATTTTAGAATACACAAATAACATCTTTATATTAAAAGATGGAGACTTAGTTAGCCTTACTCAAAATAAAATTGATTTTTATGATTGTAATTTAGAAATTATAGATAGAAAACCAGAAATTATCACTTGGGATGCAAAAGGCGCCGATAAAGGTAACTTTGACGATTTCATGTTAAAAGAAATATATGAACAGCCTATCTCAATACGTGAAACCATCGGAGCAAGAATAGCTCCTAATAAGTCTTGTGATTTTAGTGATATAAACATTTCTAAAGAATACCTATCAAATATATCTAGAATTTACATTGTTGCTTGTGGTACTGCAATGTATGCTGGTGCTGCTGTAAAGCCAATTTTCGAGAGATTAACTGATATTCCTGTTGAAGTTGACGTTGCATCTGAATTTAGGTACAGAGAACCACTTATAGATGCAAATACTTTAATTATATGCATAAGTCAATCAGGTGAAACAGCAGATACTATCGCTGCTTTAAAAAATGCTAAAGCATGTGGCAGTAAAACAATTGCACTTTCTAATGTTATACGGAAGCTCAATAACTCGTGAAGCTGATTATACTTTATACACGCATGCTGGTCCTGAAATAGCTGTTGCTTCAACAAAAGCATATACATCTCAAATAACTTTATTAGTTCTTCTTGCAATTAACTTTGCTGAAACTTTAGAACTACCTAAAAAAGATATTATTGAAAATTTGAAAAATGAATTATTGGAAATTCCTGCCAAGGTTAATATTATTTTAGAAAATACTGATAAACTTAAAGATTTTGCTAGTATAATTCATAAGGAGCATGATGTATTCTTCGTAGGCCGCCGGAGTTGACTATGCATCCTCTATGGAGGCATCTTTGAAGCTAAAAGAAGTTTCTTATATACATTCTGAAAGCTATCAATCAGGTGAATTAAAGCATGGTCCAATTGCTTTGATTGAAGATGATGTAACCGTTGTTGGAATTATAACAGATAGAAGGTTATTAGATAAATCAATTAGCAACCTTCAAGAAGTTATCTCTAGAGGTGCTAAGACGCTTATAGTGACAAACCAAGAAATAGACTCAAAGCTATTTCCAAATATATTTAAAATTCCAAAAGTACATCCATTTCTGGCTCCTTTACTATCTATTATACCAATGCAATTATTATCATACTATGTCGCAAAAGAAAAAGGACTCGATGTAGATAAACCTAGAAACTTAGCTAAATCTGTTACAGTAGAATAATTCTAGTTTAAGAGCAAGACGGATAAGGAAGCAGGAGGAAGAGGAGAAAGACAGGGGGACGGGGCTTTTGTCTTAGGGTTTCAAAAAGATTTGAACCTTAAGACAAAAGCCCCGTCCCCCTGTCTTTCTCCTCTTCCCACTGTATTCCTCACTCTTATAGCCTATTTGCTATCTCTATAAACTGCTTTAGTGAAAGTGCCTCTCCCCTTATCTTTTCACTTATATTTAATTCTCCGCAATATTTTCTTTATCCTTTCCTTTTCGAGCCCTGCATTTTCTAATGCATTCGTTAGTGTCTTTCTTCTTTGCATAAATGCATATTTTATTATTTCAAATAACTTCTTTTCATCCTTTACATTTTCAAATTTATTTTTCACTACTTCTAGCATTATCACTTCTGACTCTACATTTGGTATTGGGACAAAGGATTCCTTTGGAACATTTACAATTTTTTTTGCATTTGAATAATATTCCACTGCATATGTTATAGCACCTGCGTCTCTTGCTCCCGTTTTTGCACAAAGCCTATCTGCAACCTCTTTTTGCACCATTACTGTTATACTATCTAACTTAGCTTTTCCTTCTAAAACCTTCATTATTATTGGCGTTGTTATATAGTATGGCAAATTTGCTACTATTTTTGCCGAACTATATCCACTTTTTTCTATAATTTCATTTAAATCTAATTCCAATATATCTCCATTTATCAATTCTACATTATTATATAAAAGAAATCTATCCTTCAATATCCCTATCATTTTTTTATCTAGCTCTATACAAATAACTTTGCCCACATTTTCAGCTAATTTTTCTGTAAGAGTCCCAAGTCCTGGTCCAATTTCAATAACTAATTCACTTTTAGAAATACTAGAAGCTTTAATCGCCTTATCTATAACTTCCTCATTTATTAAAAAATTTTGCCCCAAAGCTTTAGACGCTGTTATATTATATTTTTTCATTAAAAATTTTGTAGTTTGTAATATATCCATATTTTCCTCCTTATTTAATATATCACAAATTTACAATTTTTTCAATCAAACGCTTTATCTTTTATGATTTTCATGATATAATGTGTATAATTTTTACTAAGTGCACCAGCCGTAAGAATTGGTGCTTTGAAAAGGAGATGTAATTATGGCTTATAATTTCAAAGAAATAGAAAAAAAATGGCAAACAAAATGGGAAAAAGAAGGAACTTTCAACGCAAAAACTAATTATTCTCAAAAAAAATGGTATGGTCTTATAGAGTTTCCTTATCCTTCAGGTCAGGGCTTACATGTAGGTCATCCTAGAAGTTATACTGCACTTGATATTATCGCAAGAAAAAAAAGATTAGAAGGATATAACGTTCTATATCCCATCGGTTTTGACGCCTTCGGTCTTCCTGCCGAAAACTACGCTATAAAAAACAATATTCACCCTAAAATAGTTACAGAGCAAAATATAAGTCACTTCAGAGAACAATTAAAATCAATTGGCTTTTCTTTTGATTGGTCAAGAGAAATTAATACAACAGACCCAAATTATTATAAATGGTCTCAATGGATTTTTATCCAGTTATTTAAACACGGCTTGGCCTATAAGACCACTATGCCAATTAACTATTGCACAAGTTGTAGAGTTGGTCTTGCAAATGAAGAAGTCGTAAATGGCGTTTGTGAAAGATGCGGTCGGAGAGGTTATCCAAAAAGAAAAAAGTCAGTGGATGCTTAAGATTACTAATTATGCAGAAAGACTTATCAATGATTTAGATAATGTTGATTACCTAGAAAAAATCAAGCTTCAACAAAAAAACTGGATTGGAAAAAGCGAAGGTGCAGAAGTTAAATTCAAAATTACAAACACAAATAAAGACTTACTTATATATACCACCCGCCCTGATACCATATTTGGTGCAACTTATATGGTTGTCGCTCCTGAGCATCCTATTATAGAGAAATTAAAAAATAAAATAGAAAACATAAATGAAATTACTGAATATAAATTAAGAGCTTCTAAAAAATCAGATTTTGAAAGAACTGAACTTTCCAAAGAAAAAACTGGTATAGAAATTAAAGGGATTAAAGCAATTAATCCATTAAATCGGTGAAGAAATTCCAATATGGATTTCTGATTACGTGCTTATAACATATGGTACAGGTGCAATTATGGCTGTTCCTGGACACGATACTAGAGATTATGAATTTGCAAAAAAATTCAATTTGCCTATTAAGCAAGTAATAACAAATAAAGAAAACACAATATCTATTACTGATGAAGCTTATACTGATACAGAAAATGGTATTTTGATTAATTCTGGCTTTATAAATGGAATGGAAGTAAAACCTGCCATCTCAGCTGTTATAAAAAAATTAGAGGCAGACGGAATTGGTAAATCAAAAGTAAATTATAAATTAAGAGACTGGGTATTCTCAAGGCAAAGATATTGGGGTGAGCCTATCCCTATGGTGCATTGTGAAAAATGTGGATGGGTGCCTCTTGATGAAAAAGACTTGCCTCTAGTTTTACCTGAAGTTAAAGAATTTTTACCTGGTGAAGATGGAGAATCTCCTCTTGCAAAACAAGCCGATTGGATAAAAACCATATGTCCACACTGTGGTGGGAAAGCAGAACGTGAAACAGATACAATGCCTCAGTGGGCTGGCTCTTCATGGTATTTCCTTCGCTACATGGAGCCGCACAATGATAATGCTCTAGCCTCAAAAGAAGCAATTGAATATTGGGCTCCTGTTGATTGGTACAATGGAGGAATGGAGCATACCACTCTTCACTTACTATATTCAAGATTTTGGCATAAATTTTTATATGACATAGGAGTTGTTCCAACTTCTGAGCCATACGCAAAACGTACTTCTCATGGAATGATTTTAGGTGGTAATGGTGAAAAAATGTCTAAATCCAAAGGTAATGTGGTAAATCCTGACGAAATAGTTGAGCAATTCGGTGCAGATGCATTTAGAACATATGAAATGTTTATTGGACCATTTGACCAATCTACACCCTGGTCTATGGAAAGTCTACGTGGTTGTAGTAAATTCCTGGATAGAGTTTGGAATATGCTTGATATATTAGAAGCTGGTGATAAATATTCTCCAGAATTTGAAAAAATGATGCATAAGGCAATAAAAAAAGTATCCTCTGATTATGAAGCAATGAAGTTTAATACATCTGTAAGCACATTTATGACGATGGTAAATGAGTTTTATAAATTGAGAAAAATTAATAAAGCTGAATTTTCAACCTTTTTAATATTGCTGAATCCTATCGCCCCACATATCACAGAAGAACTATTTGAAAAAATAGGAAATACAAAAACAATAGCCCAAAGCATTTGGCCTACATTCGACGAAGCAAAAGCAATAGATAACGAAATTGAACTTCCCATACAGGTAAATGGTAAGTTAAAAGGCACTATAATAATCTCACTAGACGAAGACGAAGCTTCAGTGAAAAATAAAGTTCATGAGAAAATATCTCCTGCAGCTTTAGATGGAAAGCAAATTGTAAAAGAAATATATATAAAAAATAAAATCTACAATATAGTAGTAAAATAATTCAAGCGGGTCTCCCCCGCTTTTTATTTTTAATATTTATTTTTATTCTTGCAAAATCATATAGGTTTAAAATAGATATGTCACAGAAAATTGAAAAATAAATATTGAAAGAGAGTACCAAAAATGATATTGTTTAAAT
>JAAWCC010000130.1 GCA_022792975.1 Clostridia bacterium
ATTATTAATGTCACTAGCTACACTTGCGTATAGCTTAGTTAAAATTGTAGTTGATAGTTTTAAGGGTACAAAAAAGAAAGCATGAATTAGCTGGAAATATGGAGCGTTTTATAATGAGGAATATTAAAAAAATTAGTATTATTCTATTTACATTAATATATATTATGATGCCAAATGTAATGGCAAGCTCAAAAACACAAGATGGCATAGAAGTTACATTAGTAACAGATAAAGAGGAATATATTAAGGAAGACAAAATTGTAACTACATTAAACGTAAAAAATACTAATGATAAGACATTAAAAAATATTATCATAGAAAACTTAGCACCATCAGGATATAAATTATTAGAAGAAAATAATAAAACAAAACAAATTAATGTATTAAATAAAGGTGAGACAGCATCATTTACTATTGAATATGAGAATAATAATAAAGTAAATGGTAATCAAAAGCCAGTAGTTTTAAAGCCTATAAGCAGTATAAGTCCGAAAACTGGTGATACAATAAATATCGTATTACTTGTTACATTAATGATTATATCTGGTATAGGGATAATCTCAATTATTTTGGTAGGAAAAAGAAAAAAGAAAGGCATATCAACAATATGCATATGCTTTGCAATTTTATGCACAAGCGTTATGTGCAAGCCAGTAAAAGTAAGAGCTTCTGAAACTTACATTAATAAAGATTTTGAAGTAATCAAAAAGGTTAAAGTTGAAGGAAAAGAAATCGAATTTAAGGTAAGGATATCTTATCAAAAGGATAATTCTCAGCTATCAGAAAAAACTACGAGTATTGAGCTTGCAGACGAAAATCTTTATTTTGATAGTGAGAATAATAGATATTGCATTATAAATGATTCTATAAATTATATTAAAGGAAAAATTGTAGGGAGCATTTCAGACATTTCCTCGATGGAATACCATATTTGTGATACTCAAGGCACAAGAATAAAAGCTGGAGAAATAGAAGTGTCTGAAATATGGAAAATTGATAATATCGGCTTGATAATTGGAGAAAATATTATTTATGTAAAAGCAAAACTTAAAAATGGAAATTTTATAGAAAACAAATTTATAATAGGAAATTCAAGCTCTAACTATATAAATAATTTGACAATAGATAGAGAAGATAATGATAAAGATGGACTAATCAATTATCTAGAGGATTATTATAAAACAGATAAAAACAATCCAGATACAGATGGAGACGGATTAAGTGACTATATTGAAATAAGTGTGCTTGGAACGGATCCGCTTAAAGCTGATACAAATGATAATGGAATAAGCGATGCATATGAGGATAAAGATGGGGATGGATTAAATAATATTACTGAAATAAAAATCGGAACAGACCCAGCCTATTCAGATACGGACGGAGATGGACTAAGTGATAATGAGGAGATTAATATATATAAAACTAATCCACTAGTTCAGGACACAGATGGAGACGGAGCAACAGATGGTTGGGAGATTGAGAATGGTTATGACCCATTAGTAAAAAATGATAGCTTTAAAATAAGCCAAAATTTAACAGATGGAAAAGTTACAGCAGCAGTTGAATTAAATATAACAGGAGAAAAGGCAGAACTACTTACTATATCACAAGTAGAGGATGAAGCTTTTTTAAATAATAAAATCCCAGGGTACATAGGCTCAGCTTATGACTTTAGCTTGGCTGGTAATGAATTTGAAACAGCAGTTATGAGCTTTACTTTTGATAAAGAATTACTAAATAATGAGGAATTCGTGCCAACTATATATTACTTTAATGAGGAAACTCAATTACTTGAAGAATTAGAAACAACATTAGAGGGAAATGTGGCTCATGCAACTGTTACACATTTTTCTAAATATATTCTTTTGAATAAAACTGAATTTGATAGCGTATGGGATAAAGATATCAAGCCACCTGATTATGAAGCATCACAAGAGGATTTGGCTCTTGATATAGCATTTGTTATAGATTATTCTGCTAGTATGGAGGATAATGATCCTAATCAATTATGTAAGCAGTTATCAAAGCAATTTGTTTCTAAACTTCGTGATGGAAAGGATAAAGCAGCTGTAATCGAATTTATTAGAACAGCAACAATATTATCAAGTTTGACTACCAATAAAGAGGAAATTATAAATGCTATTGATAATATTATATATGATAATGGTTGGAGTTGGGATTCAGGTACAGATGGCTCTACTGGAATAAGAGCTGCACTGGATGAACTCAGTCAATCAGAAGCAAAGTATAAATATATTATCTTTTTAACCGATGGAGAGGATAATGGATATACATACTCATACAACGATTTAATTATAGAGGCGATTGAAAAGAATATACCAATCTATGCTATTGGACTAGGAGATGCTAATATAGGAGTTCTTCAAAATATAGCTAATCAAACAAAAGGAAAATACTATTACGCAAGTGTTAACTCAACAGCAGAGGATATATTAAAGCTAGAAGAGGTATTTGATAAAATACAGTCAGAAACAATAGATTACAGCAAAGATTCAAACTCAGATGTAATATCAGATTATTATACAAAACTATTGTGTGAAGGAAGGATAAGGTCAGGAACAGGAGTACCTCTATTTGAGGGTAAAACATATGAAGAGGTGGAAAAAGCAGGAGCAGATTTTGATAATGATGGACTAAAAAATGGTGAGGAAGTAAAAATATATCAAAATAATGGTAAAATATATGCAAAAGTATTCTCTTCACCTGTCGAAAAAGATACAGACCAAGATGGAATATTAGACGGGGAAGACAAAAACCCACTTGAATGGGATGTTGGTGCAAGAGATTTGGCAATATTTGCAGCACTAGCCTATGAAGATGCAGGAAACTTGAAAGGTAAAATGTTTAATCTTTCTACTGAAAAGGAGGAACACCATTTTACGAAAGGTGCTAGTCTCAAAAGCATTGATAAAGGAATTGCGGAAAAGTGGAGAATACTCGACTTTGAAGAAACTTTAGCAGACTTTGACACCAAATTAAGTGTAACAACATTTAAGAATGGAAATAACATAGTAATTGCATATAGGGGAACAAATGAGAAAATAGGAGAATGGGCAAATAATGTATTCCGAGTGGGTGTTTTGAATTATCATGCAGAGGAAAGGGCGGCAAAAAAATATGCGTTAAAAATTGCAAAATATTTTTCAAAGCATAAAATATATATTACAGGACATTCTTTAGGAGGCTATCTTGCTCAAGTAGGTTGTGCTGAAATGCTTCGCCAAAATGCTGCCGTGCCAGAGGGTGTAATGTATTTTAATGGATTTGGACAAAATATTGGATTATTAAAGGTATTTCCAAGTAATATCACTCCTAATAAAACTGAGGATACATATGATATTTTAAAGAGCTATGCTAAAAGCCATAATTTGATTAGCTATGAAATCAAAGGGGATGTAGTTTCTTCATTAGGTACTCATGCAGGAAAAAGGATAGGACTTTATGTTGCAAATGAGCCTAGAAAAAGGCATGCTAATTATAAGCAGGATTTTACTTTTGATGCTATATTTTTTGCAGCAGATAAGATGGGAATGCCGGTAAAATATTATTATAATCATTACAAGTCAAAGACAACAAAAGAATATATAAATATGACACATGAAACAAACAGTTTTTATTATAATTTGAAACAAGGAATTAGAGGGTAGAAATACTAAAACAGATAAATTGGCAACTTAATTTCCAATTTATCTGTTTTAATTTGAATAATCTTGTAAAATAGCATGTACTAATAGTCTGCTATTATTTGAATTTGTATTACAAGTAGATAAAGTAAGGATATTATTATTTTCATTAATATTAGCTTGGAAATCAATATTACTTTTAGACTTTATATATTCCAAGAACTCCTTATAAGTAAAACCACCAAAATAATTAATACCTAGTTTTTGAACATCAGATATATACACTGAAAAAACTTTATACCTTAAAGTTTGACTTGGAGTATATACATCTATAATAATATCATTTCCAAGCTTGCCATTATTAAATTTGTGTAAATCTGCAAACATCAATCCAGACTTCATATTATGTCCATAGACAATAGTATTTTTATCAGTAAAACTATTATTATTCTCATAATCTAAGAATATAGAACCTGTCACACTATCCTCTTTTGTTAAAGAATGAGATAAATAATAATCATTATCTTTATTTTGTAAAACTGGATAGTTTATATTAGTATTATTTATCCTAATCCAAGCAACCACATCAGAATTCATTTGCTTTAGCTTTTCAAAATCAATATTTGTGTGCTTCAAATCTGGACTATTTATAGTATCAACATTAATTATTTCTTTTATTAAATTCTCATTTTGTCTTTTTGCAATATTATTTTCAATGCTCCATTTTGATAAAGTTAATGAAGAGTATAAAAATACAATTATAAAAAATAATAGAGATATAAATTTAGCTATAGTTTTCTTTTCCATTTCAATTTCCTTCATATAAAACTTTTATTAAGTATATCATATTTAATATAAAAATTCCAGAGATAATTTTTTATATTAACAAATTACAATACTTAATATACAACAATAGTAATACTACATATTGAAAATATACATAAATGAAATATAATATATCACAGAAAGGGGCGCGGTTAAATGTCTCAAGCAAATTAAGTGTTAGAATAGACGAAAAAGACAAAAAAAGATTTGAGGTATTTTGCAATGAAACAGGTATGAATGTATCTGCTTCAATTAATATGTTTATTAAGACAGTACTAAGAGAAAGAAGGTTACCATTTGAAATAAGACAGGAGCCATTTTATTCAGAAACAAACATAAAATATCTTGAAAAAATAGTTGCAGATATAAACGAAGGAAAAGCAAAATTTGAAGAACATGAACTAATAGAGGAAGAAGAGGATTAAAATTAAATAACCACAAAAACAAATTTCAACTTTTTATGAATAATTTTAAACATATGACAAATAATAGGTTTAAAGTAAATAAAAAGGAGGAATAGTTTTGAAAGCAACAGGTGTAGTTAGAAGAATAGATGATTTA
>JAAWCC010000131.1 GCA_022792975.1 Clostridia bacterium
AAGAAAAATTAGATTTCACGATTTAAGGCATTCTTGTGCAAGTCTTTTACTTGCTAAAGGTATACCTATGAAAGAAATTCAAGACTGGCTTGGTCATTCTACCTATTCTACTACTGCAAATATTTATGCTCATTTAGAAAAAGATACAAAAAATAAATCTGCTAATATCCTTGCTAATACTTTAACATTTGCAGAATAACATTACTCGCGAAAAATTGTTAGTGAACGTAGTGAACGATTTTTTTCGCGAAATGACGAGAAGCAACGATTATTGCATAGCGACATGAAAAATGTCGCAAGCGATATTTCGTTTGCGACGAGTTTGTGGCTGGGGTAGTAAGATTCGAACTTACGCATCGATGGGTCAGAGCCATCTGCCTTACCGCTTGGCTATACCCCAATATTTAGTTTTGGTTAGATATTCGGTTAGATGTTTTATAATTTTTATCAGTTAGCAAAGCATCAATCCTTTATATATCAAGCATTACGAAGCTCAATATGAAAGAGAAAACGACAAGAGTCAGAGTCCGATGCCTTACCACTTGGCGACGCCCGAATATTTTTACTGATTTGTATTTTACCATAATTTATCAAAAAGAGCAAGATTTTTAGTTTAATTCCTTGTTGCTTTTTTTTATTTTTAATGTTATTATATAATATATAAGTTTTACTAAGGAGAAAATTATGTTGTTGAAGCAAGATATAGAATTTTATAGTCCTACCATTTTGAAATCTTATAATCTAGATAAAACTATGCGTTACCAGCTTGATATGCTTGGAAATCTAGATTTATTTACTAGGAGACATAGTGAGAATGTTGCAAATTTAACTTGTAGAATGTGTGAATATTTGCATTCTGGAAAATCTTTTACAATACATGCAACCATTAGTGCTTATTTGCACGATATAGGAAAGCTTTTTATTCCACCTGAAATACTTTCTAAACCTAACATACTTACTGATGAAGAATTTGAAGTTATTAAAACACATACAACTATCGGATATAATATGTGCATGAAGGACTTAAAACTTCGTCCATTTGCTCGGTGGCGCATTATATCACCATGAATGCTTAGATGGTTCACGGTTATCCAAATCGGCTTAACAAAAAAGGACATTCCATATTTTGCTCAAATAATTCATATTGCTGATGTTTTTGATGCAATAGTAACAAAAAGGCAATATACAACACATGTTGATATTTCAGAAACCTTAAAATTACTTATAAGAGATTCTCAGCCAACACGTCAGACTGTTGCTTTAGACTTATTAAGTTCATACTCAAAATTAGGTAAAATCAATTCAAAAATTCTGAAGGTTCTATTTAAAGTTGTAATAGACGATACTTTATATGAAATATCTTGTACTTTGGAATATGTAGCTTACTTAAAAGAACAATTAAAAAGATTAAGCAAAATTCAAAAGTTAGATGAGAAAAGACAGGGTGCAAAAAGAGAAACAGAAAAAGATTATTACAAGGATTATATGAGGATTTTATTTGAACAGGGTGAAAACTATGAAAATTACAAACAAGTCTATAAAGAATATGAAAATGCTTTACTAATAAAAGAGGATTTAATAGGCAAATTAAAAAATGAAATAGAAATTATAAAAAGCTTAAAGGCTTAAGCCTTTAGCTTTTTATTCTTCTAATCCGAAACTAACACCGAAGCGCATTATTGATCTGATTAATTATTTTTCCATCATCAATATGTCCGATTCTTTCTTTAAGTCTACTTTTATCAATAGTTCTAATCTGTTCTGCAAGCACAATTGAATCTGATTTTAGTCCATTATTCTGAGAGCCTATTTCTATATGAGTAGGAAGCTTAGTTTTCCCAGTCTGCGAAGTTATAGCCGCTGCAATAACTGTTGGACTATATTTGTTACCTGTATCATTCTGTATAATTAATACTGGTCTTATTCCCCCTTGTTCTGATCCAACCACTGGACTTAAATCTGCATAAAACATATCCCCTCTTTTTATTACCATTTTTCTCACTCCTGCTATTACATACATTTTCAGATATATTTTAATATTAGTTCTAAGATATCTTACATTATATCCTTCTTACTTGTTTTATTTAACGTTATCTCATTATATAATATGTAAACTGTCCTATTTTTGTTAATGTCTAAAATCTCCATTTTAGTAGGCAATTTAGTTTTCTTATTTATATATAAATTCTGGTACATTTGATACTTATTTTGACTCTTGGTTATTTTAGTTTTCATGATAATTTCGTCTTGTGTTTCTTCTGTCTCACTTTCTGAGCCTTCTTTATACTCGTCTATAAAGCTTTTTAAGCTTAAATTCGAAATATTCCCATTAAAGTTTTCATATAAGTTTTTCAAATTCAATTTCTTATTTTCTAAAGTTACATTTTCTCCATTTGTAGTAATTGTAAGTCCTTTTATAGACTGTGGCTCAACTATCTCTTGTTCAAACCAATTTGGCGAAATATACTTTTGATTTATAACATATTTGTTAGTATTTTTGTTACTATTTACTTCTACTGTTACATTTGCTTCATATGAACTAATATTTAAAATATCAGTTTTATCTGATTTATTAATATTATTTCCCGAAATTATATTTTTATATTCAAATATTGCTAAAATTGCTATTAAAATTGCTAAAAAAATTAAAAGTATTAAAATAATTTTCTTTTTCATAAACACCCTCTCTATAATATGAAATACAAAAGCAAAAAAATATATAAGTAAAAATTTCTTTTTACTTATATATTCACATCTTGCTTTAAGTATTCTGTTAAAGTCATTATCAATTCTTGTCTATCTTCTATTGTGTTTATTAAACATCGAATACTGCTACTATTTTCTAAGCCTTTTGTATAATATGATAAATGTTTTCGCATTTCTCTAATCCCTGTATATTCACCTTTTTCTTCAATTTCTAAGTTTATATGTTTTACCATTGTACTTAATAGCTCTTTATTTGTAACTCTCTTATTTATTTTTCCGTTCCTTTAAAAATTCTATCGTTTTTTGGAAAATAAATGGATTTCCTATTGCACCTCTTGCAATCATTATTCCATCTGCCTTAGTATATTCAAACATTTTTAGTGCATCTTCTGGCGTCTTTATATTTCCATTTCCAATTACAGGAATACTAACAGTTGCTTTTAGCCTTTTTATACTTTCTAAATCACACTCACCAGAAAAATACTCCTCCCTCGTTCTTCCGATGTATGGTTATTGCTGAAACTCCGCACCTCCTCTAATCTCTTTCCCAATTCTTCATATACAATACTTTTATTGTCCCAGCCTTTTCTAATCTTAACTGTAACTGGTTTATCTACTGATTTTACCACCTCCTTTGCAATGTCTACTGCATGTTCTATGTTTAAAAGTAGTTTACTACCATCACCATTTTTGACTACTTTAGGTGCTGGACACCCCATATTTATATCAATAATATCTGCCATTTCCTGTACATATTTTGCAGCTACCTTCATAGCTTCAATATCACTTCCGAAAATTTGCACAATTATTGGCCCTTTTTCCCCCTCCGTATTTAAAAGGAGTTTTGTTTTTTCATCTCCATACATTATTGCTTTTGCACTTACCATTTCTGTGCAAACAGCTCCGCACACCATATTCTTTACAAATAATTCTAAAAGCATGATCTGTTATTCCCGCCATTGGTGCAAGTATTATATTATTTTCTAAAATTACATCTCCGATTTTTAGTTCATGTAAATGCATATAATTCCCCTTTTATTTAGTCAATAAATATTGCCTTTTTACGTCTTGCACTAATATTAAGTAGCATTCCTATACATACAAAGTTCATAAGTAATGAGCTTCCACCATAGCTTACAAACGGAAGTGGTACTCCTGTTATTGGAAGTATTCCCATTGTCATTCCTATATTCTCAACCATATGAAAAGTAAATATTCCAGCAATCCCAATTGCTATATAACTTCCCATATCATCCTTTGCAGTTTTTGCAACATATATTGCTCTTGTAATCATTATCACATATATAACAATTATAGCTGTTGCAACTATAAATCCCATTTCCTCTCCTATAACAGAAAATATAAAATCTGTTGTTTTGGGATAAAGATATCCGAAGCTGGGTTTGATTTCCAGCTAATATTCCCATACCAAAAAGCTGACCTGAGCCTATTGCTATTTTTGATTGTATTAAATTATATCCACTCCCTCTAGGGTCAAGCTCTGGATTTAAAAAGACATCTATTCTAGCTTTAGCATGGCTTGGAAGTACAAAATTGTACAAAACTGGCAATGCAATAACTATAATAAGAAGAGTTGCTATTACGTATTTTTTATCTATACCAGATGCAAAAAGTATGAATGCTATACCAACAACAAATGCCATAACTGTACCATAATCAGGCTGCATAGCAATTAATATAATAGGAACGCCTACTGAAATTCCGAACTATCCCTAATTTCCATATTTTATTTATTTCAGTTTTATCATCTTTTTGCAATTTTGTGATTATGTATGAAAGAAAAATAATAAGTATGATTTTAGTAAACTCACTTGGTTGTATAGTATTTGTTTCTGTAATTTTAAACCAGCTTCTTGCTCCATGTATTGGCTCTGTGAATAAAACTGCTATAAGTGCAATAAGCGCCAGTCCATAAAGAACTGGTGACATTTTAGAAATTGTATTGTAATCTATAAATATGACTATTATCATGATGGGAATACTAATAAATGTCCATATTGCTTGCTTTTTAAACTCATCAAATCCAGCATCTTTTGTTGCTGAAAATAATGCAATAAATCCTATTGCTAGCAATAGTAGTGAACAAATCAGTACTCCCCACTCAATATTCTTTAATAATTTTTTACCCATTAACAAACCTCTTACATTTTAATTGTTTACTGTCTCTTGTTTTGCTATTTCCTCTTGTATTGGTTCATTATTTTCTTCTCTATATTCTTCAATTACTATTTCTTCTTGATTTCCTCCGTTATTCTCAGCTATTTGTTCAACTGTTTCTACTCGCACATTTTCTACTTTTGCTGCTTCTGCTGCTTTTTTCTTCTCAACTAATATATCATTTTTTATATTTACAATAGGAATATTAGCATATAATGCTGGTGCCCCATTACTTCCATCGTCATTTTGTTTATTTGTCATTCTGACATCTATTTCTGATTCATCTACTTCCACATATTTCTTTATTACTTCAATTATCTCCTGTCTCATTAGGTCTAAGAAGTCAGCTGAAACATTTGCTCTATCTTGCATCAAAACTAAATGCAATCTTTCCTTTGCAGTATCTCTTGAATTATTTTCTTTCTTGTCTGATTTTCCTAAATTCCTAAAAAAATTCATAATGTTTTCAAACATGTTTATTCCACCCATCTATAAGTTTTCTTATTTTTTACTAAATATGTTTTTTATCTTTGATAAAAAGCCTCTATCTCTTCCAGGTATTGTAACTTCAACATTCTCTCCTAAAACTCTTCTTGCTATCTCTCTATAAGCTCTACCAGAAGGAGCCTTTTTATTAGATACTACGGGTTCTCCTTTATTTGTTTGTGTGATTATGTACTCATCATCTGGAACTACTCCAGTTAAGTCTATTGAAAGAAGATCTACGATGTCCTCTACGTCCATCATTTCACCTTTTTTAACCATACTTGGTCTAATTCTATTTATTATAAGTTCTGAATTTTTAAGTTCTAATGCTTCTAGTAACCCAATTATTCTATCAGCATCTCTTATTGCAGAAATTTCTGCAGTAGTTACAACAATTGCTCTATCTGCACCTGCAACAGCATTCTTAAAGCCTTGTTCAATTCCTGCTGGACAATCAATTAGTATGTAATCAAAACTTTGTTTTAATTCTTGTGTCAAAGCCTTCATTTGATCTTCATTTATAGCACTCTTATCTCTTGTTTGTGCTGCTGGTAAAAGAAATAATTCGTCATATCTTTTATCCTTAATTAAAGCTTGTCTCAATTTACATCTTTCTTCTACGACATCAACGATATCATATACAATTCTATTTTCTAACCCCATAACGACATCTAGATTTCTTAATCCTATGTCTGTATCAACAAGTGCAACCTTTTTTCCTTCTAGTGCTAAAGATGCACCCAAATTTGCAGTTGTAGTTGTCTTTCCAACTCCACCTTTCCCTGATGTTATAACTATAACCTCTCCCATTTCTTCCTCCATCCTAGGCTTTTGCCATTTTCTTTCTATATCTTTAACTTTTAAAAAAAGCAAAAATATATTAGTATGTGACAATTAACTCTTGCTCTCACTTTTACATATCTTTAATACATTTTGCTTTTGTTTCTTTATACAGATTCTTGTTTTAATAATTCATTGTGTATATTATTTATATCCTTCATATCTTGAGAATATGTTTCTTTTATACGCTGCTGTGCTTGTAAAACTGTAACTTGGTAATTTGTGCTTGACCAATATACATTCATTAATACTGTCATACAAAATATAAATGCTACTATTACAAATACTGAAATTGAACCTTTTTCAGAGTTTGTCTTTTTCATAAGCTTCCTCCAAAAATTTTTATATCTTTTATTATATCCTATATATCAATTTTATTCAAGTTTTTTGAAAACTTTTTTTGATTTTTTTATAAATCTATGAAATATATCCTCTAGAAATTAAACTCTCCTCAATTTCTGCAGTTCTTTTAATTACTGAAGTTATAAGTGGAGCTATTATA
>JAAWCC010000132.1 GCA_022792975.1 Clostridia bacterium
ATCAAAAATGCAAAAAGAATGGTAGAAAAACTAAGACCAGAAGTATGGGATATACTAGAAGAGGTTATAAAAGACCATCCAGTATTACTAAACCGTGCGCCAACACTACACAGACTTGGTATCCAAGCATTTGAGCCAGTATTAGTAGAGGGTAGAGCAATAAAACTTCATCCATTAGTATGTACAGCATTTAATGCAGACTTCGACGGAGACCAGATGGCAGTTCACGTTCCATTATCACCAGAGGCACAAGCAGAAGCAAGATACTTGATGCTTTCAGTAAATAACCTACTTAAACCACAAGATGGTAAACCAGTAACAGTTCCAACACAGGATATGATACTTGGAAGCTATTATCTAACAATGCAAGTAGATGGAGAAAAAGGAGAAGGAACATATTTCCAAGACGATGAAGAAGCATTATTAGCATACCAAAATGGTGACTTAGAGTTGCATGCAAAAGTATTCATAAGAAGGCATGGAGTATTTGAAGGAGAAAAAATAGCTCAGAAAGTAGAAACAACAGTAGGAAGATTAATATATAATCAAGGAATACCACAAGATTTAGGATTTGTTGATAGAAGCAAAAAAGAAAATCTATTAAAGCTAGAAATAGATTTCCCAGTTATCAAGAAAAATCTTGGAGGGATAGTTGCAAAATGTATTAATAAACACGGATTTGAAATAACAGCAGAGGTACTAGATTATATAAAATCAATTGGTTACAAATATTCAACAAAAGGTGCAATCACAGTTTCAGTTGCAGATGTTAGTGTGCCAGATGAAAAAGCAGAAATACTTGAAAAAGCAGAGGCCGAAGTAGACAATGTAATGAAGCAATATAAACGTGGATTGATTACAAACGAAGAAAGATATCAATCTACAATTAAAGTGTGGGAAAGAGTTACAGATGAAGTAACAGAGGCTATGAAAAATAACTTTGATGAGTTAAATCCAATCTACATGATGGCTCAATCTGGTGCAAGACGGAAATATGAACCAGTTAAGACAAATCGCAGGTATGCGTGGACTTATGGCAAATACATCAGGAAAAACGGTAGAAATTCCAATCAAATCATGCTTCAGAGAGGGACTTGACGCACTAGAATACTTTATATCTTCACACGGTGCAAGAAAAGGTTTAGCAGATACAGCGTTAAGAACAGCAGACTCTGGATATTTAACTAGAAGACTTGTAGATGTTAGTCAAGATATAATAATTAGAGAAGAGGACTGTGGAACACATGAAGGCATTATATTAGAAGATATTAAAGATGGAAATCAAATAATAGAGAAGCTACAAGAAAGACTGGAAGGAAGATATGCTCTTCACGATATAAAACACCCAGAAACAGGCGAAATCATAGTAGATACAGATACAATGATAGATGGAGATATAGCAAAGAATATAGTAGATGCAGGAATAACATCAGTAGAAGTTCGTTCTTCACTTACATGTAGAACAAAACACGGAGTTTGCAGCAAATGCTATGGTATGGGACTTGCAACACGTTCAAAGGTTAATATTGGAGAAGCAGTTGGAATAATTGCTGCACAATCTATCGGAGAACCTGGTACACAGTTAACCATGCGTACCTTCCACATGGGTGGTGTCGCAGGAGGAGATATTACACAAGGTCTTCCTAGAGTCGAGGAGTTATTTGAGGCTAGAAAGCCAAAGGGACTTGCAATGATTTCTGAAATAGCTGGAACTGTAAAGATAAAAGAAGAAGGAAGTAAGAAGGAGATTATTGTAAAAGGAAAAGAAGAAGCAAAAACTTATGCCGTTCCTTTTGGAGCAAAACTTAGAGTAAAGGATGGAGAGGAAATAGAGCCTGGAGCACAACTAATCGAAGGTTCTGTAAATCCAAATGAAATTCTTGTAATTAATGGAGCAGAGGGAGTATATAGATATCTAACACAAGAGGTACAAAAAGTGTACAGAAATCAAGGTGTTGACATCAACGATAAGCATATTGAAGTAATAGGAAGGCAAATGCTAAAGAGAATAAAAGTTCAAGATCCAGGAGACACAGGCTTCTTTGCAGGAGCACTTGTAGACATGTACGAATTTGAAGAAATAAACAATGAGACAGTAGCAAATGGAGGAAGACCTGCAACAGGCAATAGAGCATTACTTGGAATAACGAAAGCATCACTTGCAACAGAAAGCTTCCTATCAGCAGCATCATTCCAAGAGACAACAAAGGTATTAACAGAAGCTGCAATAAAAGGAAAAACAGATCCACTTATCGGACTAAAAGAAAACGTAATTATAGGAAAACTAATCCCAGCAGGAACAGGACTTCAAAGATATAAATCAGTAAAAATCAATACAGAGGAGGATAAATATTCAGAAGCTTATGACGGAGACTTAGTAGGATAGATAAAATAAAAAGCTCGTATGAACTTATATCATGCGAGTTTTTGCATATAATAAAATTTTGAGCTTCTAATTTTATTATTAACTTAGATTATTTAGAAGAAATATTATTATGTACAAGCTTTAGAAGTTCTTAAATAAATTAAGTAATAAGCAAGTGCAAGTTGAAAAACCATAAAAAATGCTGATAGCCCAAACATATATCTCAAGCCTATTTCATACATAAGACCACATAGAAATACTCCAAGCGCTTCTCCTAGATATCTAACTATATATCTAAAATTAGTAAGTGATAATTGATATTTATTATCAACCCTATTAATATAATAGCCATCACAAACATTTTCGTAAGATGTTGAAATAAGTAGAGACCAAGTAATAGCAGCTATGGTGATAATTAGATTATTAGACAAAAAAGCTATTAAATATCCTATAAATCTTATTCCAAATTTTATTGTTATAGTTATATAATCATTCTTTGGAGTTAGATACTTTAGAGCGAATATTCCAAGTATATCTGCTAGCAAGCCAACCACTAATAAATAATTAGTTGCCTGATTATCAGTAAACTTAAAAAAATTTGTCAAAGTGAGCATTTTTAGGCCCAGAGCAGTAAACATTGCCATTGAACCAATAAAGGTATACAGTGCGTATATTATTTGTATCTTGCTGCTTAATATGTATTTTATTATAGACTTTTTCTCATTTTTAACAATGCCAGCTTCTGTGCAGGCTGAGGTATTAAACATTATAATTATAGAGAGGGCTAAGAACATAATTGAAATGAGTAGACAAACATTGTAATCAACCAAAACACCAATAACATTTCTTCCAATTAATAAACCACCAACTAAAATACCTACATCTTTAAAAAGATATTCTGTTAGTTTTCTTTTACTATAAATTGTATTGTTCTTTATAATAGTTGTAATTAAAGGATATATACTAGTAGTAATCAAATAACCTGTAATTAAATCAACTATAATAGAGAGGTTTATTAAATTTATATTTCCCTTATTGTTCAAACTTAGTAGGAATATTAAATTTATAAATTTTATTATTAATGAAAAACCAACAAAGGTCTTCAATTTATTTAATTTAACATATTTTCCAACAAACATTATACCAATTACACTGATTAATGTTCCTATACTTGTAATGTTACTAATATTTGCCACTGTAAAATTATTAGTTTGCAGCCATAATTGTCTAAAATTTTCCCATAATCCTATTGAAATGCTGAAAAAAGCTAGCATTAACAAAATTTGATTTTCACTCTTTAATTTTTTCATATGTTACTCCGATTTCATATTAAGTATAGTAAGAATATTCTTATAACCTTTTATATTTAAAATATTATAACATTAATATTAGTAGTTTGCAACCTATAAAATTAAGAAAACTTTGGTTGACATGTAAAAAGAATAAGAATATAATTATAATATAAATTTAATAAAAAGAGGAATAAAAAATGAAAAAAATTATTAATGCTTTCATTAATACTAGTGTGAAAATTAAATGTATAATTGTTATTTCAACTATAATAGTTTTAACTACGGGAATAACAGTTACAGCTCATTTTTTAGGTGAACAAAATAATGTAAAAGCAGCAGTAAACAATGAACCTGAGGAAATAATAGAAGATTTTGAAATAATAGAAAACACTCAAGAAGAAGCACTGCATGAGGAGGAGGCTCAAGAGGAAGAAGCACCAGAGGAGGATATTGAAGAAGAAGAGAAAACTAAACCTAAAACAGTTACATATCAAGATAAGACAGTAACAGTTCCAAAATCAACGGTTGCGGCTGTAAATTCTTCAGAGGATGCAGAAAAGGATAAGGAAAAAGGAGGAGAAGAAGTAGCACAAGAAAAGGTAGAGGAAATGTTTGAAAATATAGGACAGAAATCTATGGGAATAGATGTATCTGCACACCAAGGGGTGATAGATTGGTCACAAGTTAAAGCAAGTGGAGTTGACTTTGCAATGATACGTGTAGGTTTTAGAGGTCAAACGCAAGGAAGTATTTTTGAGGATAAATATTTCAAATCTAATGTTACAGGAGCTATAAAAAATGGAATAAAAGTTGGAATTTATTTCTATTCAACAGCTATTAGCGAGGAGGAGGCACTAGAGGAGGCTGCTTGGGTAGTAAATAAAATTGCACCATATAATATTACATACCCAGTTGTATATGATTTTGAAGATTTCGGAAGATATAGATGCGTAGATGTTGATGGAAATAAAGCAACAAAAAATGCATTAATATTTTTAAACTATGTGCGTTCATCAGGATATGAACCAATGATGTATGCAAATAAAAATGATATTACAAAAAAGATGTCAAGAGGTTCATTTAGCTGCAAATTTTGGCTTGCACACTATACAGAAAATACAGACTATAAGGGAAGCTTCAATATGTGGCAATATACAAGTAATGGTAGTGTACCAGGAATTAAAGGAAGAGTTGATATGGATATTGCTTACTTCAATTATGGAGCAATAGCAGAAGCAAAGCATAAACATAATTATAATAAATTGGTTGGAAAAGAGCAGGTAGCTACATGCGAACAAGAAGGAAATAAAACATATAGATGTTCATGTGGAGAAACCAAAACTGAGACTTCTCCCAAATTAGGACATACGTTTGGAGAATGGAGGCTAGAGCAAAAACCTACAACAGAAAAAGAAGGGGTAGAAAAGAGAAGTTGTAGTAGATGCAACAAAGAGGAAACAAGAAATATAGATAAGTTAGCTCCAAGCCCAAGTCCAAGCATAAGCCCTGAGCCAACTCGGAGAACCAACTCCAGCGCCTACTCAGACTCCAGAGCCAACACAGACCCCCGCACCAACACAGGAGCCAGCACCTACAACTACTCCAGAACCAACACAGGAGCCAACATCTGAGCCATCTCCAAGTATAGCACCCACAGTCGAATTTAGTGAAGAAAAACAAAATAACGGAAATGCCTAATTATCAACATATAAAATAAAAGGTCACCTTAGGAATTTAAATTCTTTAGGGTGACCTTTTTTTAAGTAATAAAACTTATAAAAAATCTTTCTAATACTTTTTTTTTGCATTATCTTGTGATAAAATAACGTTAATGTTAATAGTATTTTAAAGAGGTAAAGTTATGAGAGAGATTTTTGCTAAAGACTTTGTAAAAATTGCAGGCGCAGAGATTATTATACGGAGATGAAAATGCAAAACTAGAAAATTTTAAGAAATATACAGGAGAAATAGAAAATCGGAGATGTTTTCGTTGGAATTAGAGGTGAAAACATTGATGGAAGTTCACTTTTTGAGGAAGCCCTTGAAAATGGCGCAAAAGCATGTATAATAAATGATATAGAACTACCAAATGATATTATAAATAAATATCCAGATAGAACAATTATAAAAGTTAAAAATACAATAAAGGCAATACAGGAGGTTGCAAAATATAAAAGAGCAGGATATGATATTCCCGTTATAGGTGTAACTGGAAGCGTTGGAAAAACTAGTACAAAGGATTTAATAGCTAGTGTTTTATCAAAAAAATATAAAACATTAAAAACTAAAGGTAATTACAATAACCATATAGGGATACCACTTACAGTATTGGGACTAAAAGACCATACAGCAGCAGTAATAGAGATGGGGATGAACCATGAAGGTGAAATTAGAGCTTGGGCGCCAATGACAAGACCTACTATGAGTGTTATTACGAATATTGGAACAGCACATATAGGTTTACTTGGAAGCAGAGAAAACATTCTAAAAGCGAAGCTTGAAATACTAGAGTCCATGGAGGAAAATGCACCTATTATAATAAATAATGATAACGATTTACTTAACGATTGGTATTTAAAAAATAAGGATACTAAAAACATTATTACCTATGGAATTGAAAATGAAAGTTATGTGATGGCAAAAAATATTGTATTTTTTGATACTGGGAGCGAATTTGATGTTCAAATAGAAGGAAAAACATACAAAGCAAAAATAAATATAGGAGGAGTACATTTTGTTATAAATGCACTAAGTGCAATATGTGTAGGAGTAAAAAATGATATACCAATGGATAAAATATTAGAAGGAATATCAGATTTTGAGCTTACTAAAAACAGAATGGAAATCTTAGATGGAGCAAAAGGAACAAAAATAATTAGTGATTGCTATAATGCAAGTTATGACTCGATGAAAGCAGCTATTGAATATTTAGGCAAGATAAAAGCAAATAAAAAAATTGCTATTTTAGGTGTTATGGGAGAACTTGGAGAATACGAAAAGCTGATGCATGAAAAGGTAGGAGAGGAAATATACAAAAATAAAATTGATGTATTAATTGCAGTTCGGAAAAAGCGCAAAATATTATGCTACAAAAGCAGAAGAATTAGGAATGAATAAAGATAAAATATTTACATATGAAACTAAAGCAGAAGCAATACAAAAGACAAAAGACATAATAGAAGGTGGAGACTATATATTAGTAAAAGCATCACATTCAATGGAATTTACTGATATAGTCAAAGAGTTGAAATAAAGGGGAGAAATTATGAAAGTAGCTGTAATATTTGGAGGAGCTTCAACAGAACACTCCGTATCAGTTGTATCAGGGACTTCAGTTTTAAAAAATTTGGATAAGGATAAGTATGAAATTTTACCATTATTTATTGATAAACATGGAGAATGGTATAAATATACAAAACCTGTAAAGAATATCGAAATCGCAAAAATAGGAGAAGAAATAGAAGAAATAGAAAAAGTAGATAATGTAATGGAAATATTAAGAAGTCAAGAGGTCTTATTTCCAGTATTACATGGTCTGAATGGTGAGGATCGGAACAATACAAGGATTATTTGAGGTTGTTCGGAAAGCCATATGTAGGATGTAAAGTACTTGCATCAAGTATATGTATGGATAAAGTATATACAAAAATAATTTTAGAAAAAGCAGGAATTTTGCAAGCAAAATCAGAATATGTAAAAAAGTTAAAAGATAAATATATATATATAGACAAAGAGATGAATGAAAAGGAATATGACATAGAAGGAATTATAGATATAATAGAAAAAAATTTAAACTATCCAATGTTTGTAAAGCCTTCAAATTCAGGCTCAAGTGTGGGCGTAAATAAGGCAGGTAACAGAGAAGAACTAGAAAAAGCAATAAATTATGCAGGAGAATTTGATAAAAAAATATTAATAGAGCAAGGAATAATTCGGAAGAGAAATAGAAACAGCAGTACTCGGAAACGAAGAAATAATAGTGCGGAGAAGTGCGGAGAGATAAAAGCTGCTGATGAATTTTATAGTTTTGATGCAAAATATAAAAATACAGCATCAAAAACAATAATTCCTGCAAAAATTACAGATAGTCAAAGAGAAGAAATAAGAACAATTGCAAAAAAGGCGTTTAAAGCAGTAGATGGAAATCGGACTTTCGAGAATAGACTTTTTTTTAGAGGATAAAACAAATAAAATATACTTAAATGAAATAAACACCATGCCTGGGTTTACATGTATAAGCATGTATCCAATGTTATTTGAAAAATGTAATATAAATTATACGAAATTATTAGACAAATTGATTGAATTATCACTAGAAAAGTGATATAATTGTCTAAGGCTTATGAAGAATATAAGTTATAACCATGAAAAATGGAGGATGTTAAATGTTATTTAAAGATTATTACAAAATATTAGGATATGAAACAAATAAAGTCTCAATAGAAGAAATAAAAAACGGTTTTAGAGAACAAGCAAAAAAATACCATCCAGATTTAAACAATGGTACAGAAGAACGATTTAAAGATATAAATGAAGCATATAGAATATTATCTAATCCCGGAAGTAGAAAAAAATATGATAGAGCTTGGAACTATAATATAGGAAAAGTTAAAAATAAAGAAAAAAACGCAAAGAACATGAAAAATAGTGATACAATTATAGGAGAAGCTTTTAATATGTTCTTTGGAAGCAAAAAAGAAAAGGCAAAGCCAGAAAAGAAAAGTAAAAATCCGGGTATAAAAGGAGATAATATTGACACAGGAATAAGTGTAACCATAGAAGAAGCCTTCTTCGGTACAACAAAGAAAATTTCACTAAGAGCAGTAGATGGGTCAATGAAAAGTTTCACCGTTAAAATTCCAGCAGGTATTAGGCATGGTGAAAAAATTAGATTATTAGGACAAGGTAAACCAGGACAAAATGGTGGAAAAAATGGAGATTTATTTATACAAATATCAATAGAAAATAGCAAAAACTTCAAATTAGAAGGCTGTAACCTTTATACATATTTGCAAATTGCACCATGGGAGGCAGCACTCGGAACCAGGATAAAAGTAGAAGGAATAGACGGAGGAGAAGTGGTTTACATTCCAAGAGGCATCCAAAGCGGAGAAAGGATAAAAATTCAAGGAAAAGGATATAAAGATAGCAAAGGTGGAAGAGGAGACCTAGTTGCAGAAATAAGAATAATGGTTCCTAAAATAATTAACGAAGAAGAAGTAAAATTATATGAAAAATTAAAAGCAATTTCAAAATTTAGCCCAAGACAAGGAAGAAGTGCATAAATTCATATAAAATCGACATAATGTTTGACAAAATAGACAAAATGTGGTATGATTAAAAAGAATGAATATACAAAAGATAAACTATGATACTTAGAGAAAGGAATGGTATTTAAAATGGACATAGCACAAGGTAAACATTTTAGTATCACAGATCCAAAAGGAATAAATACAGTAATATATCAAGTAAATAAAACTGAGAAAGAATTTTTGAGAGAATACCCTAAATATACAGTTGAAAGACTAGACTATACAGCTGAATTAAGAGGAGAGCAAACAAGAAAAACATATTTCGTGGACGAACCCTCAGTTGATGGAAACCAACTCGTAATTCTTTCTTTTGGACAAGAAAAGGTCGTAATTAACATGGGCATATTAATTGGAGATGAAGTAAGAATAACAAAAAAACCAGCACCATTTAAGTTTGATACTTTATATTCAGAAGAAGAAAGCGAGTATAAAGAATTTAATTACACGCCAAATTTAAAAAGGTCAATATCAATAATAGACCCAGAAACAGCAGAAGAGATTAAGCCAGTGTTATACTTTGATGAAAAAACAAATGAAGTAAAGGGCAAATGTAAGCTCAAACCATATAAATCTTATTTCGCATTCGAAATAAGAGAAGACTAGGAGGAAGTTAAAAATGACAAAGAGAAAAGAAATTGGAAATAAGCCAGCAGGCAAAAGTGATGTATTAGATCTTACATACACACAATTTGCAGCAGATGAAAAGAAAAGAGAAATAAGAATAGGTGAAGGCTTTGGCTTTGAAAATGATGCATTACTAAAAAGTTTTGGCTTCGAATTAGATAATAAAGGCACACTGACAATGAAAGCAGTAGATAATGATAAAATACATATAGAAGAAAAAAACAACACAATAGAAAGAATAGTAGGTGGAAAAGTAGCATCAAGTGCAAAGGCAAGTAAAGATAAGATTGATAGAATGATTGCAAGAGAGAATGCGAAGATAAATGTTGTTATCGATACAGAAACAATTGAAAAAGCAGTACAAAATGCAAGAAGAAATGCAAGAGCAAGTAAAGGTAGTGGCAGAGAAATAGGAGAATAAACAAAAGAGTAGGTGAAGGAATTGCACTATAAAATAGAAGGAACAATTAGAAGGAATAAAAATAGATTTATAATATTTGGAATACTATGGTTATTTATGACCATAGTTATTGTTATGCCAATATCATATGGAATACATATAGGAAATGAAAGTCGGCACATTTCAATTTGGAAAATTCATAGAAGCATTTACAGGTGCATATTCACAATTCGGAGCAGTAATTGGAGGAGTAGCCACATACTTTTCAGAATTTATCAGCTTACTTTGGAAATTCACATTAGTCTATCGGACTATTTATGTTTATAGGATTTGTAAAAACAGCACCCAAAAATCAATATACAGACATCGAACAAGGATCAAGCGACTGGGCAACTAGAGGAGAACAATATAAGGTGCTAAGTAATAAAAAAGGAATAATACTTGCAGAAAACAATTATCTTCCAACAGATAAAAGAGGAAACACAAACATTTTAGTAGTAGGACGGTTCAGGCTCTGGTAAATCTGCATCTTTCTCAATTCCAAATGCATACCAAATGCTAGGCTCATATGTATTTACAGATCCAAAAGGAGAATTATATGATAAAACAGCAGGCTTCTTAAAGAAAAACGGATATGAAATAAAAGTATTAAATTTAGTAAGACCCCAAAATAGTGATGGATACAATCCTCTAATGCATGTATCATCAGAGTTAGATGTAGACGTAATTGCAAATACAATAGTAAAGGGACAAAAATCAGAAAGTGGCTCAGACCCATATTGGGATGACATGGCAGAATTATTACTAAAATCCTTAATATATTATTTAATAGCGACAAGACCACAAGAAGAGCAGAACTTAGCAAGCTGTGCAGAATTAGTAAGAGCAGCAAACAACAAAGGCGGAAACAACTTACTAACAGAACTAATGGAGCAATTACCATATGACCATCCAGCAAGAATGTATTATAAATCAAT
>JAAWCC010000133.1 GCA_022792975.1 Clostridia bacterium
ACAGTTGAATTAAATAAAAGAGAAAAAGCTATTTTGAAATGTATTGAAAAGCAAATTGGAGAGGTTGGATATGCACCATCTGTTAGAGAAATTGGTAAGGCTGTTGGGCTTAGGTCTACTGCTACTGTGCATGGATATTTGGCAAAGTTGGAGCAAAAAGGTTATATTAAAAAGGAAAATCAAAAAGGTAGAACTTTGAGATTGCTCAAAGGTGGAGTTGTTGAAAAGGAAAGTAATAAAGATTTCTACCCATCAAAGGAGCTTGTTGATGTTCCTGTTATTGGAAGGATTACTGCTGGAGAACCAATTCTTGCGGTTGAAAATGTTACTGATACATTTCCTATTCCAATTGATTTTGTTGGAAATTCAGAAAGCTTTATGCTTACTGTTAGAGGAGAGAGTATGATTGAAGCTGGAATTTTGGATGGAGATTACATATTAATAAAAAGACAAAATACAGCAGAAAATGGACAAATTGTGGTTGCTCTAATAGAGGATGAGGCTACGGTTAAGACTTTTTATAAGGAAAAGAATCATATTAGACTTCAACCCGAAAATCATACAATGGAGCCAATTATTGTACCAGATTGCCAGATTTTGGGCAAAGTTTCAGGTGTATTTAGGAAGATGTAGTAATGGGAGAAATGCTAGATAGAGTTAACGGTACAGAAGATTTAAAGAAACTCACATTGAGTGAAAAGGAGCTATTGGCTAAGGATATTCGAGAATTAATTATAGAAACAGTTTCAAAAAATGGAGGGCATTTGGCTTCTAATTTAGGAGTTGTTGAATTAACTATTGCTATTCATAGTGTATTTGATGCACCAAAAGACAAAATTATATGGGATGTTGGACATCAAAGTTATGTACACAAAATTCTTACTGGCAGGAAAGATCAAATGCCAACTTTGAGAAGGTTTGAGGGGATGGCTGGCTTTCCAAGAGTGTCAGAGTCAGAGTTTGATTGTTTTAATACTGGACATAGTAGTACTTCAATTTCTGCTGCTTTAGGAATGGCTTTTGCAAGGGACTTAAAATATGAGAAACAAAGCGTTATTGCAGTCATTGGAGATGGTGCCTTGACAGGTGGAATGGCGTTAGAGGCTCTTAACCATGCTGGAAGCTCAAATACTAATTTGATTGTTATATTAAATGATAATGAAATGAGTATTTCTAAGAATGTTGGAGGGATTTCGCTTTTCTTGAGTAAAGCTAGGACTAGAAAGGTTTATACGAAGTCTAGTGGTTATATCAAAAAAGCAGTGCAGAAGCTTCCAAGATTTAGTAATAGGATTATAAATTTAGTTAAAAGAGTTAAATATAGTATTAAGCAACTTTTTATTCCTAATATGCTTTTTGAGGATTTAGGGTTTAAGTATTTTGGACCTATTGATGGTCATGATATAGAAAAGCTTGAGAATATTTTAAAGATAAGTAAAGGTATGAGTGGACCTGTGCTTATTCATGTTGTAACCAAAAAAGGTAAAGGATATAAACCAGCAGAGGAGAACCCTGATAGGTTTCATAGTGCTTCTGATTTCAATATAGCGACAGGTGAAAGTAATAAAAAGAAAAGCAAGGATTATTCTAAAGTGTTTGGAGATAAGCTTATTGAGCTTGCAGAGAAGAATAAAGATATAGTTGCAATAACTGCAGCTATGAAAGACGGAACTGGGCTGTCAGAGTTTGGAGAGAGATTTCCAGATAGGCTTTTTGATGTGGGAATTGCTGAGCAGCATGCGCTTCGGCTTTGCAGCAGGTCTTGCAAGGGCAGGAGTGATACCTGTTGTGCCAATTTATTCTTCTTTTTATCAAAGAGGATTTGACCAAGTGATACACGATGTTGCACTTCAGAATTTAGGAGTTGTCATGTGTGTAGATAGAGCAGGCATTGTTGGAAATGATGGTGAAACTCACCAGGGTGTGTTTGACTTATCCTTTTTTTCAATTGTACCTAATCTGATAATTATGGCACCTAAAGATTTTAAAGAGCTTGAGAATATGCTTGAGTACGGGCTTCGGACTTAGAAAGCCTGTGGTGATTAGATATCCTAGAGGAGGAGAAGGCGGTATTAAGTTTGATATCTATGAAAGTTTAGAAGGAGAAAAGGCAGAAATAATTAAGTCAGGAAAGGATTTGACTATAATTGCGATTGGAAAAATGGTAGAAAGGGCAATACAGGTTGCAAATATTCTAGAGAAAATGGACAAAAGTGTAGAGGTTATTAATGCAAGGTTTTTAAAACCATTAGATAAGGATATGCTTCTTGCTTCTATACAAAAAACGAAAAAGGTCGTAACAATTGAGGACAATCTGTTAAAAGGTGGACTTGGAAGTGGAGTAGAGGAGCTTATTATAGAAGCAGGGTTACAGGGAATTAATTTCAAGAAGTATGGATATCCCGACGAGTTTATAAAACATGGAAGTGTCGGAGAAATAGAAAAGAAGTATGGGCTAGAGGCAGAAAATATGGCTATTGATATTTCTAAAATATTGTGATATAATATACATAATTCCAACAAGGAAAATTGGAGGTTAAAGCCACTATGGACAAACAAAAATTTGTGAAGGTAATCCAGGAGGAGGGACGTCGGTTAGCGAAAGAAACGATTATCGTTGGACTTATTTTGTGCTCTATTCACTTATTAGGGTGCTATCAGCTTCTTTTATCAGAAGGCGAATTAATCCGGGAAGAGTTGGTAGGTGGAGTTGTTTGGAGTGCATTTCTGGCAGTAGATTATTTTATAGCAAGTCTTCTTTTGAGAGTTTTTGTCATGTCCAGCAAAAAATGAGGGGCGCTGCCCCTCATTTTTATGCCTTTTTGCTAATATTTGCATACTTTTTCAATTTCTCGTATGCTAGGTAATTTATTGTTCCAGCAGGGAAATTACCTGATTTATCCTTTTTTCCAGCAGGTACTCCAGTTAGTACTTCAATTCCTTCTTCTATTGTAGACACTGCATAGATGTGAAAAATTCCAGCTTTAACTGCTTCTACAACTTCGTCTGCAAGATTTAGGTTTTTAACATTTTGTATCGGTATCATAACTCCATGTGCTCCATCAAGTCCTCTCATCTTACAAACTTGGAAAAAGCCTTCTATTTTTGCGTTTACACCACCAATTGGTTGAATTTCTCCTTTTTGATTTACAGAGCCAGTAACAGCAACAGACTGATTTATTGGAACCTCTGCTAAACTTGATAGAAGTGCATATAATTCAGTACTAGATGCACTATCACCATCAACTCCATTATATAATTGTTCGAAGCAAATACTGGCAGATAATGAAAGAGGTATATCCTGCGCAAATAATTCTCCAATATATCCACTTAGTATAAGGACTCCTTTGGAGTGAGTTGAGCCTGAAAGTTCAACTTCACGCTCTATATTGATAATTCCAGATTTTCCAGTGAATGTATTTACAGTTATTTTTGCAGGCTTTCCAAAAGAGTAATCTCCAATGCTCATAATTGTTAATCCATTTATTTGACCAATTTGAAAGCCTGAGGTACTGATTAATAAGGTGTTATCTTTTATCATTTCTGAGTATTTTTCATCATATTTTTTTACTCTCTGTATTTTTTCATCAATTGCTTTATTTATAAAAGCCTCTGTGACTACTTTTGAATGAGAAAGCTGTGCCCAAGTTCCAGCCTCTGTTACTACTTGTGAAAGGTCGTTAAATCTCGTTGAAAGCTTCGTTTTATCATCTGCTAGGCGTGAAGCATATTCTATCATTCTTGCAGTAGCATTTTTATCTAAATGTGGTAGACCTTCTTTTTCACAAAAGGCATGTATAAATCTTGCAAGTTTTAAAATGTTTTCGTCTGTTCGCGGTGCATCATCCGCAAATTCAACTTTTATTTTAAATAATTTTCTAAAATCAGGATCCATGCTAAGAAGTGTATGATAGATATTTGAATTTCCTATTAAAATAACTTTTAAGTCTAGAGGAATAGGTTCAGGTTTAAGTGAAATCATTACCATAGCATTTCTTTGCTCTAGGGAGTTATCTACACTAATTTCTTTAATACGTAAAACCTTTTTTAATGTTTCGTAGCATATAGGGTTTGTAAGGAGGTCTTCCGCTTGGAATATAATGTAACCGCCATTTGCTTTATGCATAAGACCAGGTTTTAACATTGTGAAATCAGTTCTTAAGGTGCCCATATAATTCTCGTATTCAAGCTTTCCAAATATATTTTGATATGTGTAACTTGAGTCCATTATAACTGGTGCACCCTCAAGCTTACTATTATCAATAAATAGATTAACTCTATAATTTAGCCAAGGTTTAGGTGGCTCACGATGTGGAGCTGACATTGCTGTTTGCTGATTTGTTGTTGAGGCAGGAGTATCTAAAAATAGTGATACATTTTTTATTATGTCCTTTTTTATATTATCTAAAAATTGAGAAATTTTTTTATTTCTTTTGTATTTTGATTTTATATAGTTGATATGCACATTTACTGTTAGAAGTGATATATTAGATTGCCATTCTTGAATTTTCTTTTCAGATTCTTTTTCTATTAACTTTATTTCACTGATAGTGCTCATGATTTGTTCTTGCACTATTGAGGATTTTTCTTCAAATTGTTGCTTTATGCTATCGTCTAATTTATTAAATTCCTCCTCCTCTAAAGTTTTTCCTTCGTAAATTGGCATCATATATATACCATTTTGAGCTGTTTTAACTTCAAAACCGTACTTCATAGATTCTTTATTTAGCTTTTCTAGAAGAATGCTTCTTTTTTGTTCATATTCCTGCTTTATTAAGGCTTTTTCTTTTTCGAAGTCTTCGTTATTAAAGGTTTTATTTATATCTGCTTTTACATCTTTAATAAAGCTTTCCATAGTTTCTTGAAATTCAGCTCCTTGACCAGCAGGGAGTGAAAGTGCAATAGGTTCATTTGGATTATCGAAATTATATAAATAACACCAATCACAAGGTGCTTTTTTCTTTTTAGAGATTTTGTCTAGATAGTTTTTTGTGTACATGGTTTTTCCGACACCACTAGGTCCTTCTACATAAAGGTTATATCCATTAACATCCACATTTAGACCAAATTCGAGGGCAACAATTCCCCTTTCTTGACCAATTCCTTTATCTGTTGGCTCAAGTTCTGCTGTGGTTTCAAAATTAAATTTTGCTGTTGAACAATAGTTTTTTAAATCTTTATAACTTAATTCATTTTTCTTTTGCATTATTTTAAGTTCCTTTCTTTTACATATGTATATTAATTAAAATATTTAGTCATAATGTATGCATCATGAGAGTTATTATAATAATTTTTTCTTTTGCCAAGGGTTTGAAATCCATATTTTTTATATAGAGATATTGCTGGTAAATTTTTTTCATTGACTTCTAGCGTAATTGAGTTTGTAGAGGACTTGGCCTTTTTAATTAACTCCTCTAGAAGCTTTGAACCAACACCAACTTTTCTTAAGCCTTTTTTGACAACTATATTAGCAAGATGTGCTTCATCTATAACTATATTAATTCCTGCAAATCCGAATAATTTCGTTATCATGTTTTGCAATAATATAGTAAGAAGACAAAAGAGAAAGCTCTTCTGCTAACATGTTTATATTCCAAAAATCATCAAATTCGGTTAAGTCTATTAAATTTAAATGGCTTTCAAGCATTTTTTCTATTCTGATATTCATTTTAATTTTTTTCCTCTGCGCTAGACTTCTTTAGGTAAAGTGCAGATAAACCTAAAGAGGTTGAGAAATCCTTTGAGTTATATTTATCAAATGCGCATACTCCAACATATTTAGAAGAAATAAAAGTATCCTCTAAAATAGTTACTTCATTTTTCAAATATGATTTTATCACATCTTTATAAAGTATGCCACAATTTCC
>JAAWCC010000134.1 GCA_022792975.1 Clostridia bacterium
ATATTCAATCCTTGCATTTACTGCAATTTCCTCTCCAAATATTTTAACCTTTTTTGCACCCTCTATAATTTTTCTTCCTAAAGTTCCTGGTGCTTGATATCCAACAAAAAGGATTGTGTTATTTGAATTCCAGAGATTATGCTTCAAATGATGTTTAATCCTTCCAACATCACACATTCCACTTGCAGAAATTATAATTTTTGCTCCTTCTTTTTCATTTAATTCTCTAGACTCCTCTGCAGTTTTTGTAAATTGCAGTCCTGGGAATTCTAATGGATCATCTCCACTTTCTATTTCTCTTTTTACCTCTTCTTCAAATAAGTCCTCATTATTTTTAAAAATTTCTGTTGCGGATATTGCAAGAGGACTATCTACATATACAGGAGTTTCCATTAATAAGCTGTATTTATTTATAAACTCTGTATCCTTTGTATTTTCCTTAATCTTGTTAAGCTCATATAATATCTCTTGAGTTCTTCCGCACAGCAAAAGAAGGAATTACAACATTTCCTCCTTTTCTTATTGTATCATAAACAATATTTAAGAAAAGTTCAGCTTTTTCATCATTCCTAATATGGAGTCTATTACCATAAGTTGCTTCCATGATAAGATAATCTGCTGATTCTATCATAGTTGGTGAATCTAAAAGTGGTATATCATTATTTCCTAAATCACCTGTAAATACTGCTTTTTCTGTTTTTCCGATTTTCCTTTATCCAAACCTCAATTATAGCTGACCCAAGCATATGCCCTGCATCATTAAATCTAACAGTTATACTCTCGTCTATTTGCACAAGCTCACTATATTCTATGCTTTCAAATAATTCTAAGCACTTTTCAGCATCTTCTGCTGTATATAATGGAGGATAACCAAATTTCCCCTCTCTTTTTCTCTTTCTATTTTTCCATTCAACCTCCATTTCTTGAATATGTCCGGCTATCAGGAAGCATTATTGCACATAAATCACAGGTTGCCTTTGTTGCATAAACTGGTTTTCTATATCCATCAACATATAATTTTGGTATTCTTCCTGAGTGATCAATATGAGCATGCGTAAGTAGCATAAAATCTACATCCTTCACATCAAATGCAAATTCGTCATAGTTTTTATCCTCTTCCTTTTTAGTTCCTTGAAACATCCCGGCAATCAACTAGAAATTTCCTTCCTCCACCTTCAATTAAGAAGTTTGAACCTGTAACCCCTTCTGCTGCACCTAAAAATGTTATTTTCAACTTAACACTCCCCCTTATTTGGTAAATAGCTTTATTTTCTTTTTAGCCTTAAATTCTACTCTATTCAAGTTAGGAATCATATATTCTAACTCCAATACAGTTCCATCATATATGTTTACTTCTATCTTTCCATTGTCATTAAAAGCTTTAATATTTACATTTGCCAAATCCATTATTCTTGTTTCAAATATTGGCTTAATTATTCCAATATCAGTCTCTATATCTTTTGTTATTGGACTTAAAGCTCTTATTTCATAAAGATTATATAATAGTTTACTTTCAATTCTATCTATATCCTCTTTAAGCTCCTCGACATCTTTGACAAACCTCTCATTATCAAATGGAATAAACTTATAGTATCTTATAACATGCAAAAGAGAAATTGCCTCTTTTCTTTGTTCTTGGCTATTTATTTTATATATATTTTCCTCAAAACAATTTATAAATAACTTTTGCAATTCGATTTTGTATTTTTCTTTATTTCTAATAGTCTTAATATCCTTTAATAAATCAAGGTTTTGCTCAATTTCTTTTTTTCTATCTACATAATTTTTTGCATCTAGTAATTTATTAGCTTCCTCTATCTCATTTAAAGCCTTTTTTCGCTCCTTTTTTAAAGTTCCTAAAAGATTTTCTACGCTAAAAATTTTTTTATATTCTGAAAGCTTTGAATTTCTTTCTTCAAACTCTTTTTTCAAAAGAGTTTCACTACTTATTATTTTATCTAATCTCTTAATTTCACTTGCCTTATCTTTTTTAGTCTTTGTAAGTTCTTCAACAAGCTTGGTCTTATTCTTTAATCTATCAAGCTCCTTTTCATCCCATTCTCTTTCTTCAAGTAATCTTTGCTTCTCATTTTTATTTCTTTGCACACAAACAATAATTGAAAGCCTATAAATGTAATCCAGAAGCTTTTTTGCTCTATCCTCTCCATACAAATCTTCTATTTGCTTTTGCAATTTTTCTATTACTTGCCTTTGATTATTATCTGCAAGCCAGGCTTCTAAGAATTTATATCCAAGTAGTATTTGCAAATTTTGATAAATTAAATTACAATCAATATTGCTTATATCAGAAAAAACTGTATTCCAAGACCAGGAAGTAAAATCCCTTATTATCTCAATATTGTTTATATCCAGCCCTTCATTTATCATTTCTGGAAGCGCTACTCTAAGTAAATTATATCTTTCGTCCAAATACATTCTCTTATCATTCATTTTAAATAATGCAAAAAGCATTGCCTTTTCAGTAGGTAATACCTTGATTTTCTTCAAAAATGGTTCTATTTCACTTGTTATTCCTCTTTTTAAAAAGTCTGCTCCCTCTTCTGAAGTTGCTCTAACTAATTCTATTTCTTCACACATATCAATAATATTTATGATATTTTCTACAAATCTATTTTTGTTTTCTACATTCACCTTTATTCTAGCATATTCATTATATGAGCTAGTTATGTTATATAACATGTTAAGCAGGAGATTCTTTACATCTCCTGAAAATTTCTTTGTATTTAAAACTGTTTCTAGTTTATTATTATTGCTCTGAAATTTAAGCAAAATGTCATTTGTTTTCATTTGCTTTAGTTCCTTTCTATTCTTCTGTACTATCAGTTTCTTCTTCTACATGTGGCTCTGAGTTTAATTCTTCCCATCTTTCCCTTGTCATTAATATCTCTCTTGGTTTACTTCCTTGATATCCAGAAATAATTCCCCTTTCAGCCATTTGGTCTATTATCCTTCCGGGCTCTTGCATATCCGAACCTTCATTCTTCTTTGAATAAGTGATGCAGAAGCTGTTTTTGCTTCAAAAACAAACTCTATTGCCTCATTTAATCTTGGATCAGTATCATCATCTGGATCTGCCTCAATTTCTCTTTCTTTATCAGATTTATTTGCATTTTCTATTGATTCTATAATATCTTCATTATATGTAGCTTCTCCGTCTTTCTTTAAAAAATCCACAATTTTTTCAACTTCTTTATCTGAAACAAATGTACCTTGTACCCTAGTAGGTTTTGATACTCCTGTCGGATAATATAGCATATCTCCTTTACCTAATAGCTTCTCAGCACCTGGCATATCTAGTATTGTTCTTGAATCTATTTGTGAAGAAACCGCAAAGGCTATTCTGGATGGAATATTTGCCTTAATCAAGCCTGTGATTACATCAACAGAAGGTCTCTGAGTTGCAATGACAAGATGCATTCCTGCTGCTCTAGCCTTTTGTGCTAAACGACATATTGCCTCCTCTACTTCTTTTGCTGCAACCATCATAAGGTCAGCAAGCTCGTCTATAATAATTACAATTTGTGGGAGTTTTCTTGCTCCTGCCTCCTCATCTTCATTCTCTAACGCTTTATTATATCCTTTAATGTCTCTAACACCTTTTGCTGCAAACTTTGCATATCTTTCCTCCATCTCTTGTACTGACCAAGCAAGTGCTCCTGCTGCTTTTCTTGGGTCTGTTACAACTGGTATCAAAAGATGTGGTATTCCATTATATACTGAAAGTTCAACAATTTTAGGGTCAACCATCACAAGCTTAACCTCGCTTGGTTTCGCCTTATATATTAAGCTTGTAATAAGTGTATTAATGCACACACTCTTTCCTGAACCAGTACTTCCTGCAACAAGTAAGTGAGGCATTTTGGCAATATCTGCTATAACTCTTTGTCCACTAACATCTTTTCCAAGTCCCATAGAAAGCTTTGATTCATTTTTCACAAATTCTTCTGAATCTATAATATCTCTTAAATGTACCATCTCTGTATTTTTATTTGGTATTTCAATTCCGAACAGCTTGTTTTCCGTGGAATTGGAGCCTCAATCCTTATACTTTGAGCTGCTAAATTCAAAGCAATGTCGTCTGCAAGGTTTGCAATTTTATTAACTCTAACTCCCTCTGCTGGCTTTAACTCATATCTTGTAATTGCAGGACCAACAGCAACATTTTCTACCTTTGCTGCAACACCAAAACTATGAAGTGTTCTTTGAAGTCTAACTGCATTATCTGCAATTAAATCCTTTGATACGGCCTTTTTATCTCCACCTGGCTCTAAAAGTGCAATTGGTGGGAACTCATAATTTTCATCTCTTTCCTCTTGTGAATGCTCAAGTTGTAATTCTTGTTTTACTTTTTCTTCCTTTTCTTCTTTTTTCTCTTTAAACAAGTTCGCCTCAATATAGTCTATTTGTTTATCCTCTTTTGGTTCTTCTTTAACTTTTTCTTTTTCTTTAGGTTTTGTCTTTTCCTCTTGAACCTCTTCTATCTTTTCGTCAAACGCAAGAGGTATATCATGGTCATATTTTCTTTTTGCTCCTACCTCTTCTTCATCGTCAAATAAATTCTCCATAATAACTGAAGGATGTTTTTTTGTTTTTTCTTTAACTCTTTTCTTAGGAGGTAATTTTTCTTCTGGTTCTTCCTCCTCCTCATCATCTTCATATCTCTCTTGCATTTTTTCAGATACTTTATCAATTAACTCAGCTGGTTTTATTCCAAAAGTAAATATAGAAAGAAGTATTGCAGTTCCAATAAGAACAACATATGAAGCACCACCAATTATCTTATCCATAGGTACAGCAATTAAGGCGCCTATTGCACCTCCTCCTTTATTGTTTTCTCCAAACTCATATGCTAAATTAACAACTTTTCCGAAATCCTCAGATTTATTCAATTCCTTGTTTGATATTTGTATCAAGCTCATAGTTCCAGATATACATAGTATAATGATGCCAAACTGTATAAGCTTAGGTATAACAAGCTCCTTTTGCTCTTTAATTAAAACAATACCAACAATAAATGTGCCAATTGGAACAATATATTTTATCCAACCCATTATTCCACCCAAAGTAGCACTAAGCCCTCTTCCGAAAGAACCAGTTTGTCCATATATTAATACTGCAAGTAATAAACTAAAAATTATGACACATATTGCTTGCACATATGCATCCTTCTTTACTTTTTTCTTCCTTTTTCCTGTACTTTTCTTAGTTTTAGCCATTGTTCCTCTCCATTCTGCTTTAAGTTTTCTTTTATCCTAAATAATCTATTTTATTTTATCATTCTGCATTTTAAATTGCAACTTTTTTTTAATAATTTTTTCTTTGTTTACTGCTAAATTGTAACTATAAATTATTATCTTTTTATAAAACTTGATATTTTATTTATAAAAACCTTAAAAATATTTTTCATATATAATATATCTACTTTTGATATATAGAAATAACTATACTTAAATAGAAAACTAAACAAGTCATATTATCAGGGCAGGGCTTAATCTGCTAAGCAAATTAAACCCTGCCCTGATTTAAAATTGTCACTCATCAATTGTTGTAACGCTTCTGATTATAGTGACAACTTCGTTTGGCATTCCCATATTAGAGTTTGCCATATCGCGGAAGAAAATGGTTTCACCTCCCTCTTTGGTCCACAGGATTGCCCGTTTTTCTTCCTTGAGTTGTGCTTTCAACTCATCTGTCACCATGGAACGAGGAAGTTCCTCATTCCACATGACTTTCATAACTCTCGCTATTGCTTTTGCGTCACTTGCAATGATATCGCCGGAAAAAGCGAGTTGAAGCTTTCCATCAAAGCGAACCAGTTTTACAGCCAGTGTCGCCCGTCTCCAGCCTCTTCTTAGGCAAATCACACCATTGTCAGGCTCCCAGCTTTCGAGTTGCACATTTTGTCCCCGAAACGCCCAAATTTTAAGGTGCATTTTCCATACTTCAAACATTAGGATCTCTCCTTTCGTGCTTTTAAGCACTTAAATTTTGGTGTCAATAGGGACGGGGCATTTTGACACAAATGCTAATCTTTAAGTATCAACTAACTTACTTAGTATTACATTTTGTCAATATTCTATTATTATTCTTTACAAAATGTTATTATCTTTTTCGTTCCTGCATCATATAGACAATCTTTGTTGTTATATTATTAGGTGAAATTTTAGCAAGAGCCCTTGTTAATTTTATTTTTATTCCAGGCACTATCATGAATTTATCTTTTAGCAGCTGCTTTATCCCATATTTTGCAACATGTTCACTTGTGTAGGATGGAAGCTTAAATCTTACACCTGCTACATTATTAAAATTTGTATCAACTGGTCCGTGGGCAAAGCAGGCTTATTTTTACCTTAGATTTCTTCTTTTTTAGTTCTTCTCTTATCCCCTCTGATAGTCTTACTACATATGCCTTTGATGCATAATATGCACACATCAAAGGTCCAGGCATAAATCCTGCAATCGATGCTACATTCAAAATACGTCCGCTGTCTTTTGCTACCATATCTTGTAGATATAATTTTGTTAAAATATGAACTGCCTTTATATTTGTTTCTATTAAGCTTAATTCTTTTTCTAAATCTGTTTCTGCAAAGTTTCCAAAAGTACCAAAGCCTGCGTTGTTTATCAAAATATCTATATCCTTTACTTGCTCATATAATTTTTTGCAATTCTCCTCTACTTCTAAATCCATCTGTATCACTTCTACATTGCCCTTTAAGCTGTTTTTTACTTCTTTCAATTTAACTATGTCTCTAGCAACTAAAACCAAGTCATATCCCCTTTTATCTAGCTCTCTTGCCATATCTCTACCTATGCCTGATGATGCTCCTGTAATTAATGCTCTCATACAAATTCCTCCCACACTATATTTGCAAAATCTAATCCTTTTTCACTCAAGCTTATATAATTTCCATCCACTTCTATTAATCCCTGCTTTAACAATTTATCTAATTCTTTTCTATACACAAAAATTGGATTTTCTGCAAACTTATTCTTATACTCCTGCACACTTATTCCTTTTAACATCCTTAAGCCTAAAAGCATATATTCCCTTCCGCATATCTTCTCTATTTTGAACCTCATGTACAATCTTATTTTTGCCAATTCTTTTTGTTTTTATGTTATTTATATATTCCTCCAAATTTTCTGTATTTGAATATCTAGTCTTATCTATATATGAATGAGCAGCAGCACCAAAGCCAATGTATTCCTTCTGCTGCCAGCATGATAAATTATGCTTAGACATAAATCCAGACTTTGCAAAGTTTGATATTTCATAATGTATATACCCCTCCGCTTCTAAAATATTCTTAGTTTCCCAATACATCTTTCTTTCTAAATCCTCTGCTATCATTTCCATATCTCCATGATTTATCATTCTTACTAATTTTGTACCCTCCTCCAAAATTAACGAATATATCGAAATATGGTTTGGCTCTAATTTTATCACCTTATTTAAAGATTTCTTTAACATATCCAATGTCTGATTTGGAAGCCCAAGCATTAAATCAATATTAATATTATCAAGCTCAATTTCTCTAGCAAATTCATAAGTCCTTAAAAAGTCTTCAAAAGTATGAAGCCTACCGGATTTTCTTTAGCATATCATTATATGTACTTTGAAGCCCAATACTGAGTCTATTTATACCGTGCATTTTTATAATCTTGAAGCTTTTGTTTTGTAACTGTTCCTGGATTTACCTCAATTGTAATTTCCGCTTCTTTCCCATAATTTATAGCTTCAAGTATCCTTTTTATATATTCACTTTCTAAAATAGATGGAGTTCCTCCACCTATATACACAGTATCTATTACTCTATGGCTTAAATCAACACTTTGTATTTCCGCTATTACCGCTTCTACATAATCTTCTATTAATTCAACTTTATTCGGATAAGAAACAAAATCACAATAATAACACTTAGACTTGCAAAATGGAATATGTATATATACATTTAATCCTTTTTTATTCATAATATTCTCTTTCCTTATATTAATTTTCAGCCAGCTCAATAATTCTTTTAAGTCTATGATTTACCCCAGATTTTCCGTATAGGCTCAGATAGCATCTGCCCAAGCTCTGTAAGAGTTGCATCTGGATTCTCTTGTCTTAGCTTTGCAATTTCTTGTAATGATATCGGCAGCTTTTTAAACTTATTCTCCTTTTTTAACTTTTCTATTGCTTGAATCTGATATACAGCTGCATTAACTGTTTTATTCAAATTGGCAGTCTCGCAATTTACTTTTCTATTAACATTATTTTTCGTTTCTTTTATAACTCTTATATCTTCATATTTAAGCACAGAACTGTTTGCTCCAATCAAGGCCAAAAGCTTTGATATTTCCTCCCCGTCTTTTATATATATTGAATAAGCATACTTTCTGTCTAACTTTTTAACCTCAATAGAAAAAGAATTAATTATCTCTATAAGTTTATCTCTATTTCTTTCCTCTTTTATATTTATTTCCAAATGGTATCTACTATCAGGCTCAGTAACCCAACCACTCCCTAAAAAGGCTCCCCTAACAATTGCCTTTTTAGTCTCCTCGTTTTCTTTAAAATCTAGCTTCAAATCATTTTTTTTAAACTCAATTGCATAATTATTCCCCTTCATCTTTATAGAATAATTAATCCCCAAAGTTTTTAAAAGCTTATTTAATCTATTAATATTATACTCATTTTCGGTTAAAAAAACTATATTAGACTTATCCATTGGAATAGTCAAAACATATCCATATAACTCAGCCTTAATTAACTCCTCCTTAGGAAAAATATTTATTTTACTAAGCTCTTCTTTCACATTAGCAGAAAAAGACATCAAATCACCTCTTATTACAAACAATCACTCTATCATTTCCGAACAAATCCTTCTTACAATATACATCTTCATATAAATTACTATCATTAATAAGGTTCATAACCTCTAATCTTTGATCAAAACCAATTTCTAATAGTACTTTTCCGCTTCTCATTCAAATATTTATAAGCGTCTCTAACTATAATTCTATAAAAATCTAATCCATCAGCCCCTCCATCTAAAGCAAGAATAGGCTCATACTTTAAATTATAAGCCTTAATAACATCCTTCTTTATATATGGAGGATTAGAAATAATAATATCGAATTTTTGTTCTATATTTTCAAACATATCACTTTCTATAAACTCTATTTGTTTATCCATAAGTAGTCTCTTAGCATTTAAACTTGCAGCTTCTAATGTATCCTTTGATATATCGCTAGCCACTATATAACTATCTTCAATATATTTTGCAAGAGAAATAGCAATAGCACCGCTTCCTGTACACAAATCTAAAATTCTAATCCCCTTTTTTGCAAAACTAATAGCTTCTTCAACCAACATTTCAGTATCTGCTCTGGGAATAAGTACATTATCATTTACCAAAAACTCCATTCCCATAAACTCTTTTCTACCAGTAATATATTGCAGAGGATATCCTTGTTTTAATCTCTCTATTCCACAAAAAAATTCATTCTGCTTCGAAGCTTCAATTTCTTCATTAAATCTTATAACTAGCTCCTCTTTTTTGCATTTCAAAACATTAGCCAGCAACAATTTTGCATTTAAATTTGCTTCAGGTATATTGCTATGTTTTAAATCTGCAATCCCCTTCTCCAAAATTTGATTCAAAAACATAATATCTCCTTAAAAT
>JAAWCC010000135.1 GCA_022792975.1 Clostridia bacterium
AAAACAGGAACAACAAATAACAATACCTCAGCTTGGTTCTGTGGAATCACAAAATATTATACAGCATCAGTATGGTTAGGATTTGATGCAGAAGCAGATGCTCTAGGAGGCGGTGCAGCAGATTCTACAATGTGTGCTAACCTTTATAGAACAATAATGACAAAAGTGCATTCAGGAAAAGATAAACAAAGCTGGAATCAACCAAATGGAATTACATCAGCAGTAGTTTGTAGAACTTCAGGAAGGCTTGCAACAGAAGATTGTAGACAGGATCCAGAGGGGAATAAAGCTTATTCAGAATACTTTAGAACAGGAACTGTTCCAAGTGATTATTGTGATATTCACCAAAAAATAGCAATATGTAATATTACTGGAAAGCGTGCTTCTGAAAACTGTAAAGACAAATCAGAGAAGGTATTTATAACGAGAAAAGATATGGAAACAAACACCTCATGGACATCAGCGGCAGATGCAAAATATATGCCTCCAGCAGAGGTCTGTGCGGATTGTAAAAAAGAACCAGAGCCAACGCCAACACCTACACCAGATCCAAACTCAGTAAATAATACAAACACTAATAATACAGGAAATACAAATACCAATACCTCGGGAAATAAAAACAATAACAACACAAACACAAATACAAATTCAAATAATGTAAATACAAATACCAATAAAAATAATACAAATACCAATGTACATTAAGCCTAAAACACAGTGATAATAAAAAGAGATGTTTTTGAAGAAATTATCTTCAAAAACATCTCTCAAACAAAAAAATTGGAAAGGAAGAAAAGCATTTGAAACTTAAACTATATAATACACTTTCAAGAGATAAGGAGGAGTTTACTCCTATAAATGATACAGTGAGAATATATTCTTGTGGACCAACAGTATATAGCTTTGCACATATAGGAAATTTCAGAGCATATGTATTTATGGATACCTTAAGAAGAGTACTAAAGTATAATGGATATAAATTAAAGCATGCTATGAATATAACAGATGTAGGACACTTAGAATCGGATGCAGATGAGGGAGAGGACAAAATAGCAAAAGCAGCAAAAAAAGAAAACAAAGATCCGTATGAAATAGCAGAATTTTATACAGAAAAATTCTTAAAAGATTTTGAAAGGCTAAATATAGATAAACCAGAAATTATCTGCAAAGCAACAGACCATATTAATGAAATGATAGAATTTGTATCAGATATAGTAAAAAATGGATATGGATACGAAACATCTAGAGGAATATATTTTGACATATCAAAATTAGATAAATACCCTATATTACAAGAAAGAAAAGTAGATGAACAAATAGCAGGAGCCAGAATTGAAGTGGACAAAGAAAAGAAAAATCCAGAAGATTTTGCAATTTGGATAAAAGCACCTGCAAATCATTTAATGAAATGGGAAAGCCCATGGGGATTAGCATATCCAGGATGGCATATAGAATGCTCAGCTATGGGGTATAAATATTTAGGGGAAGAGTTTGACATCCATACAGGAGGAATAGACCATATACCAACACATCATGAAAATGAAATTGCACAAAGCAAAGGAAGATGTGGAAAAGTTCCTGCAAAATTTTGGATGCATTGCAACTTTTTGCAAATAGATGGCGGAAAGATGTCAAAAAGCTTAGGAAATACATATACAATAGATACATTAATAGAGAAAGGAATAGACCCAATTGCATATAAATTATTTTGCTTTTCTTCTCATTATAGAAACAAATTGAACTTTACTTTTGATGGGGCAATAAGTGCAAATACATCACTTATAAGACTAAGAGAAGGATATCAAAAGCATTTAAGTGGGGAGGAGGAAATAGAGGATAATCAAATAAAAGCATTTGAGGAGAAATTCCATCAAGCTATAAATGATGACTTAAATATGCCAATTGCAATGAGTGTTATTTGGGACATAGTTAAATATCCAAAAAAATCAAAGACTCTTGCAGATTTACTTTTAAGATTTGACCAAGTTTTGGGAATAAAAATAGAAGAAATGCCAAAGAGTAAGACAGAAGTACCAGCAGAGATACAAGAGCTTATAGAAGAAAGAAAGAGGGCAAGAGAAGAAAAAAACTGGGAACTCTCAGACAAAATAAGGGATATTATCAAGGAAAAAGGGTATATTATTAAGGATTCAAAGGAAGGAATGACAGTAGAAAAAGTATAATTTGATGGGGGTTAAAAGAAAAAATGGAGGAAGAAAAGAAGAATTTCTTTGTAAATTTTTGGACAAGTATAACAGATTTTGAAAAATATGAAGAATTTGCAGCAGAAAAAACATCTAAAGCAATAAAATATTTAGTATTACTTACATTAATTCTTACTATTGTAGTAGGAGGAATGTATACATATAAATGTTATTCATTAATTAAAACAGTAGAAAACTATGTAAATGAAAATATAGAAGAAATAAAGTTAGGTAATGGGCTTCTTGAAGTAGATACAGATAAACCAATAGTTGTAGAGGATGAAAAGTCTATAATTCCAATAATTATTGTAGATACAAAAGAAGACATAAATGAACAAGAATACATTGAAAAGATGAAGGCATATAATACAGGAATATTGTTCCTAAAAGAAAAGGCAGTAGTGGTAAGCTCTGCACTAGCTCAGGAGCAGGAAGTATATTATTCTGTGCTTTTTGATACGAATACTGAAATTGATGGAAAAGAAGCATTTTTAAATTCATTTAATGGGCAAAGTATGTATAAAATATATGGTGCATTTATATTTACAATAATAATATACTTATTCGTTGCATACTTAATATCAAATATTATAGATATATTGGTATTAGCAGTTCTGGGATATATATTTGCAAGAATTGTTAAAATAAAAATAAGATACAAAGCAGCATTTAATATAAGTACACATGCAATAACACTTCCAATTGTACTTAATGTTATATATATAATTATAAATACATTCATTAATTTCAAAATAGAATACTTCCAATGGATGTATACAACTATTTCATATATATATGTAGCAGTTGCAATACTCATGATTAAAACAGAAATAATTCATCAAAGAATACAACTTATTAAACTTAGAGAAATACAAAAACAAGTGGCAGAAGAAGCAAAAGAGGTAGAGCCCGAAAAACAAGAGAGGGAAGAAAAAAAGCAAAAAGAAGATAAAAAAGAAAAAAAGGAAAATACAGGCGAAGAGCCAGAAGGATCTAAGGCATAGAAAAGGGGTAAGAAAATGAAAAAAGATAATAAAAGGAATAAGAAAAAAAATAATAATGCGTTTTTACTGTCAGTAATTGTTTTATTGATATTAGCCATAGCAGTAACCAGTATATGGTACTTTGGAGTACAAAAAAAAGGAGATAAAGAGGAAATAGCATACACAGAATTATTAAAAGACATCGAGGATGGAAATGTAGAAGAAATTGAAATGACTACTGGAAGCACAACTTTGAAGGTAAAATATAAGGACAGAGAAAGAGATGAAGATACAGAAAAAGTTATAATCCCAAATACGCAAGAATTTGTAAAATATATACATGAGCACAAAGAAGCAGGAATAAAGCTTGAACAAAAGTCTAGTGGAATTCTTGCAGGAATTAGGAATAACTTATTATCACTTATTTCAACAGCACTTATGATAGTAATTGTAGTAATGGTATTTAAAATGCAAGGGCTTGGAGATAAAGGAAAGGTTTATGATGGAGTCGAGAATAAGAGTGAAGTGACATTTGCAGATGTTGCAGGATTGTCAGAAGAAAAACAAGAGATGATGGAAATAGTAGACTTTCTAAAAGAGCCAGACAGATTTGTGAAGATGGGTGCAAAAATTCCAAAAGGAGTCTTACTTTGCGGAAAGCCAGGAACAGGAAAAACCTTGATTGCAAGAGCAATAGCCGGAGAAGCAAGTGTTCCATTTATATCTATGAGTGGATCAGAATTTATAGAAATGTTTGCAGGACTTGGAGCATCAAGAG
>JAAWCC010000136.1 GCA_022792975.1 Clostridia bacterium
ACTATTTTTTATTCAAAGTAATTTAATTTTATAAATAGGTGCTTGTAAATAATCATCACTGCTGATGTTTATTTATAAGCACCTATTTTCTAGTGTTAATTTGCAAAGGCCTTTGCTCTAGAATTAATTATTTTAATTTACACAACTTCATTAATCTTTTGATGTATTTGTTCAATGTCTGAATTGTGTATTCTTAAAAGAGTGTCTATTTTCAGTTCTAGCTGATAATCTCTCTCCTCCGCAGCCTCAAATCTCTCCGCACAATCTGCAAAGCCATTGTCAATTTGTTCTTGCATCTTTACAAATTTTGCATCTAATTGTTCTTGCATCTTTATAAGTTTTGAGTCTACTTTTTCTTGCATTTCTGAAAATTTTTCATCTGATTGTTCCTGTATTTTTGAAAACTTCATATCCAATTCTTCTTGTACTTCTGAAAACTTCATATCTAATTTTTCCTGCATATTTGAGAATTTCAAGTCTAATTTTTCCTGCATATTTGAGAATTTCAAGTCTAATTTTTCCTGCATATTTGAAAATTTCAAATCTAATTTTTCTTGTATTTTAATGTCTACATATTCTATAATTTTATCAAATTTAGAATCTATATGCTCCATGAGTCCATTGTATTGTTCTTCTACCATACTTATCACCTCCTTTATTGTTTTTATTGTACCATGCGCTGTTTCATATGTCAAGGTTATTTTTAACTTATTTATACTTTTTTATTTATAAATTAAATCTGTGGTTATTTTTATTAGAGTGGCGCTCTTATCACAATTTTGGGTATTTCTAAAGAACATTAATAAAATTGAGTTTAAACTTTACATGATATAATATTTTATATATTAGCATGATTATAATAAAATGTCAAGACCTTTTGTAAACTTGTGTCAATTTGCCCCGTCCCCATTGACACAAAAGCCCCTCTATATGTTTCTAGAGGGGCTTTTTGTGGTTTTATTTTAGTTTGTCCATTTTATTTTTTCTTCCTTTTTTCCATAGTTTTCTTTTAGTATATTTCTATCTAGTATATCTATTTTTCCGTCTCCGTTTAGGTCGTATTTTGTGTTTACTTCTGTTTGGTTATTTTGTCTTAGACTTATTTGATCATTTATTGTAACTAAGTCATCTATTTCAACTTGTCCATTTGCATTCATGTCTCCTGCATATATTTTAAATTCTCCTAAGTCTATTTTTTCTTCTATTCCATCTGTTAACTTAGCTTCTGTTAGTGTATATTGTAGGTACCCGTCTTTTTTTATTGCTATATCGTATGTTCCTAAAGATATTTCTATTTCAAAGGTTCCATCTTCCTTTGTACTAGCTTTTGTTACTTCTTCTTTTGTTATTTTATCATATATTATTATATCTGCTGTGTGCTTATCAAATTTGTTTTCTGTTAGTACGTTTCCGTATATTTGTATTTTATTATCTCTTATTACTTCTATCACATACTGGCTCGTTGTAATTCCATCTCTTGCTGTAACAAGGATAGTATATATATTTGCTCCGGCTACTTGAAAGTACTAAACCTGATGTTTTTTGCACTGTTGCTTTTGTATCTTCTGCAATAGCTGTAACTTCTCCTGCAAGTAATGAATTTTTGCTATAAGGAACATTTATTATATAATGATATTCGTCTTTTTGGAAGATTTTGTCTAATTCATATCCATCTACTGATAAACTTGCTAAATAACTATTATTTGTAATTTCTCTTGTGATATGTATTATATAATCTCTTGTATCTCCGTTTTCTGCTGTTACTGTTATTGTTCTTATAGATTCTCCGTTTTGGTACAGGCTGTTTTTCATGTCCTGAGACTGTACTATATACGGATTCTGTTGTAACTTCAAATGATAATTCTGTGACATTGTCTTCTAAGGTTAGGTAGTACTCTTGTTCTTCATACATAAATTCTGTATCAAATGCTCCATTTGATGGAATAATGTTTGTTAAATGATTATTTGCATCAAGTTCTCTTATTATCTTTATTTTATATTCTCTAGTTTCTCCTGCTTCTGATGTAACACTAACTATTGCAGTTATTTCTTTTCCATAAATTGCATATTCTGTGAGTCCTGAGACTGTCGCTCCGTCTGAAATTCTGCCTGATAATTTTATAAAGTGTATATCACTTGCAACATTTATTGTGTATTCTAAGGTTTCTTTGTCAAATTCGGGCTCTACCATATGTGTATAACTTCCTGTTGTTGCAACTAATGATAGCAAATAATTCTCTGTTCTTTTTGCTCTATTTATTTTTAATATATATGTACGTTCTGTTAAATCACTTGCTTCAACTTTTACATAAATTTTATTTTCTCCAATAGTTAATTTGTGTACTCCCGCTCCCTGTACAGAGCAAGTTGGGTTTGAACTTTCAACAAATACCTCAATTTCGTCTATATTATTTTCTACATTAATTGTATATTCTAAAATTTCTTTATTAAAGCTTGGAACTAGATTTCCGATGTGATGTATATAGCATTAATAAGTAGTTGTCTACATCTTTTTGTCTTTCAACTTCTATTTCATATACTTGTGTTAAATCGCCTAAACTGCTTACAACTGTAATTATAACATTGTTTATTCCTACTTTAAAGTCTGCATTTCCTTCAACTGTATATGTTGCTGCTTCATCTTCTGGAGTAATTCTTAGGTTTAGTGATGTTGTTTCATAATTTACTTTTAATGTGTATTTGTTAATGTATTTATTAAATTCTGGTGATATTTCATATCCGTTTGCTTTTAATTCTTCTAAGTATGCACTATTTATTCTTGCTCTATTTACAATTAAAGTATATGTATTTTTAGTTCCATCTTCTGCTGTAACTATTATTTTTACTTCGTTTTCTCCCACTTTTAAATTTTCATTTCCAACAACTTCATATGTACCAGAAGGATCATTTAATATAATGTTTAAGTCTAAGCTTGTATCACTATATGGAAGGTTTACGGTGTAATTGTTTTGTTCTGGTCTAAATTCTTCATTTAAGCTTCCATTATTTATTTCTAATTCTTTAATTAAGTTGTCACTACTTGCTTTTTTAGTAATTTCAATGGTATAGGTCCTTTTGCTTCCCGCTTCACTTGTGACTACTACTTGAACTTTATTTAAGCCTACTTGTAAATTTATTTCTCCTGTTCCTTCTACTTTCGAAGTTTTTTCTTCTGGCACTGCTCCGACCATAACTGTTTGTACATTGTTTTCAACTGTTAGTGTATAAAGTATTGTATCTTTTTCAAATTCTGGTGCAATTTCATAGCCATAAACTTCTAAGCTTGCTAAGTTATTATTGTTGTTTTGCTTTTTAGTTACTGTTAATATGTAAGTGCTTGTTGTTTTTTTGTCTGGTGCAGTAACTACAATTATTACTTTATATTCGCCTGGCTTTGTAAATGAATTTCCAGATACGAAAACTTTAGCATTTTTGTCTACTGGTTCTAAAGCTTTAAAGTCAAGTTCACTTCCATTTGTTACTACCGAATATTCATAGGTGTCTCTATTAAATCCTGGATTTAAAATGGTTCCGCCTATTTCTAGTCTCTCAAGCCTTGATTCTGTGCTTTCGTTTCTATTTACACATATGGTATATGTTCTTGTTCCACCTTCTTGTGTTGTAACCTCTAGATAAATATAATTTTCTCCTATGTCTAGCTTATATTTTCCATCACCTACTAAAGCTGCCCTTTCATCCTCTTTTGTCGCATTTATATTGATTTCTGTAACTTCATATGAAACATCTATATCATAATATAAGTTTGTCTTTTCAAATTGTGGTATGAGTTCTCCTTTATCTGTTGTAATTGAAATTAAGTAGTTGCTTATATTAGGTTCTTCTTTTCTTGTTATTTTTATGACATAATCTTTTTGTGTAATACCATCCTCTGATAAAACATTTAAGATAATCTCATTTTCTCCATAATCTAAGTTCTTCTTTCCATTTCCTGTTACTTTTGCACCAATACTTTCTGGTGTTCCTGTAATAATTAATTGTTCTACACTTGATTTAACCTCTAGTTCGTATTCTAAGGTTTCTTTATTAAATTGTAAGGCATATTCTTTATTTGAAATCTCAATATTTGATAAATATGCATTATTGTCTATTTCCTGTGATATTATTATCTTATAGTCTCTAGTTTCTCCTGCTTCTGACATAACTTGCAGAATTATTTGTTTACTGTCTGGATAATCTGTATAGTTAGTATTTGAATTTTTTGTGTTTATACTATTTCCATAAGTATATACTCCATTTCCTGTAACTGTTGCTCTTGTACTTTCTGCTTCTCCTACAATTTTTATATTTTTATAGAAATAATATCTTGGGAGAGTTACTTTGTATTCTTGTATCTCCTTATTAAACTCTGGTATTATCTCATATCCATCTTCGAATTCGATATTAATGTTCATTAAGTAATTATTATCATCAAGTGTTACTTTATATACATTTACTATATATGTTTTACTTGTTCCATCTTCTGCAATTGCCATAATTCTCTTTAAATTACTTCCGAGCCTTTACATCTTCTCCATCTAAAAGTTTTACTGTTGTTGTACTTACTTCTGGTTTTGCTATAATATTTACTTTATCACAATTAGTTTGATACATAGATATGTACTCAAGTCTCTCTTTTTCAAAATCGGTTGTAAGTGGATATTCATTGCTTTTTGTATCAAATACTTGAATACTTTCTAAATTACAATTGCTATTTTTTCCACGATAAATATTAATTGTATATGTTTCTTCTCTGCCATCTGTTGCAATTACTTTTACTTCTACTACATTTTTTCCTGTTTGTAAATTATAATCTCCTGTCCCTTGTATAAGTACTGTTTCTTTTTCCTCTTCTGCTATTGCATTTACTGTTACTTTTGAAACTGTGCTATCTACTTTTACTGTGTATTCCATAGTTAATCTATCAAATTCTGGTGATAATTCATAGTTTGTTACATTGTCTGTCACACTCAGTTCTCTAAGTAGTAAGCTTGATAAATCTTCTCTATATACATTTAAAGTGTAAGTTTTCTCTTTTCCGTTTTCGGATGTTACAATTACTTTTACTTCATTGTATCCGGACTTCAAAATTTTCATTTCCTATTATTTCATAGGTTGCATTTTCTGACTCTGGTACTACATTTAAAATTAAATTTGTAACTTTATTTGGTACAGAAAAATTATATGAAGTTTTTTCTTTGCTAAAGCCTATATCAATTTCTGGCTCTAGTACTTCTAATTTCAATAAATCTGCATTACTTTTTACATCTCTTGTTATGTTGTATGTATATACAGTTTGGTGTTCTTCATCTTCTGCTGTAACTGTAATTTGAACAACATTTTCCTCCTCATTTAAAGTATAATTTCCATCTCCCTCTATTTTTTCAAATTCATGCATTTTTTCTACTTCAAATGATAGATTTTTTATTTGATATGGTATAGTCATACTATATGTAGTTACATCTGGGTCGAAGTTTTCTGGATTTGTTATTCCATATATTGGATCTAGCATACAATATTCTGGTATTAGTCCTTTTATCGTAATATTTCTTGCTCTTGATTCTTGTGATGCTGTTCTTTTTACATTAACTATGTATTCTCTTTCTTCTCCATTTTCAGCTGTTACAATAATTGATATTTTGGCTTTTGGATTTACTTTATATTCCCCTATTCCTTGAATTATTGCTTTTTCATCTCTTGCTTTAGCTGATATTTTTACACTTCTTTCTTCCCCTATATCTAATGTATATTCTTGTACCATTGGATCAAATGGATTAGGTTCAAGTATTCCGATATTAGAAGTAAGCGATATCAAATAGTTGTCTTCTGATTTTGGTGGAAGGTATGTTATAATTGCTTCTCCATTACCCGCTTTTGTATAATATGCAACTGCATTTCCTGAATATTTATCTGTTGATATTGTTTTTGTGTTTTCTTCTGCTGATTGTGTAACTCCATATCCATACATTCCTTTATTTTTTAAGCTTGTATTTGCAATATATCCAGATCCTCCTGATCCTGTTCCTGAATACCCAGCTACTGCTGGGTCACCTGAGAAGCCACCATAGAAGCCACCACCGGCCTCCTGCATTTCCACTTCCATTTCCACCTTTTCCAAATGTAAATCCTCCTGTTTGTGTTCCTGCAAGGGCTGTGAATATGCCTGCATTGCATCTTGCTCCTCCTCCAATATAGCCTCCACCGGCCTCCGCCTGTACCCCATCTTGCAGCGGCTACATGGTTTCCTTGGTTTCTTGCACCACCACCACCGCCTGCAACGATTAATATGTCTTCTATATTTCCTGAAAGGGTAGATAGTATACCTGTAGTTTTTGCTATATGTGTTGCCCCTCCTCCGGCTTGCTGTCATATGGTTTACACTTACGTTTCCTGTAACACTTCCTCCTCCATTATATCCACCATCAAGTGATTGTCCTGTTCCTGTTGCGCCAATGCCTGCTCCTCCAACAGCTATATAAAGTTCTTCTCCCTTATTTAGCCAGACTTCTCCATAAGAATACGCTCCAAATCCTCCTAAATATCCTTGTGTTGTTCCTCCTTGCGCTCCCCAAACCTCTAGTTTATATGTACCACTATATGGAGCAATAAATGTCTGTATATCGCCTGTATATTTGAAGTCTGTCTTTATTTCTTCATCTGGTGATTGTTCTTTTACCACTTTTATTTTATATATTGTTGTTTGACAATGTGGTTCTGTTACTGTTACAGATATTGTTGTATTTTCTGTTATATATCCATTGCCTACAACTTTTACTATTGCTTCTTCATCATATGCTTCATATGATGATGCCAGAGCGACTGTTCCTTTAGCTACTTCTAGATTGTATTCATTTATGTATGGGTCAAATTCTTCTGTGAAATTGTAATTTCCAAATTTTAAATTTTTAAGCTTAGAAGAGTGCTCCTTTATAAAGTTAAGTATATATGTGCTTATCTGTGATTTATCTTCTGAAACTACAACTATTTCTTTTCTATTTTCTCCTGAATTAATTGTTAGATCACTCGGAAGAGTTATTTCTTGTGATATTCTATATTTTATCCCTTCTAAATCCACACTTTTTGTATCTATGCTAACTGGAATTTCATAGTAATATGTTTCTTTATTAAATCCCTCAAGTGATTCTCCATCTATAATTATATCCTGCAAATATGCATAACTTGATCCTTTTCTTGTGACATGTAGAATATATCTTTGTGTATCTCCTAGTTCGTTTTTTGTTGTAATTGTTATATCTACTTTTCCGACTTCTATACTACGTATTCCATTCCCTGTAACTGTTACATTTTCTGAAATAGGGATTGCTTTTATGTCAATCCAGTCAAATTCTGGGTCTACAATAACATTATATTCAAATCCGTCTGAACTGAATTTAGGTGTTAAGCTTCCATTTGTTATTTCTAATGAAGCAAGTCTTGAATCTGCAAATCTTACATTTATTGTATAGGTTATTTCTGTTCCATCTTTTGCTATAACCTTTATATATTTTGTATTTATTTCTTGTTCTAAATTAAAGTCAGTTGAAGTTGTAACAGTTTGGTAACTTGCACCTTTTGTTACTTCGATTGCTACTTCTTTTGTAGATTTTGAGACTTCTACATCATACACTAAAGTTTCTGGGTCAAAACCTGTTATTGTTTTTCCATTAATTTTAATATCTGCTACATAAGCATACGATATGTATTGTATACTTGCATAACCATTTCCTGATTTTGCATAGTTTGCAGTTGCTACATTTGATACGTTAGTGGTTGATATTGTCTTTGTATCTACATCAGTTGATGTTGTTACATTATATCCATACATTCCTTTGTTTTCTAAAAGTGCATTTCCTATATATCCAGCTCCTCCTGAGCCACTTCCTGAGAAGCCTATTGCCATTGAATCTCCTGAATATCCTCCATAAAGTCCTCCTCCGGCCTCCTGCATTTCCAACTGCGTTTCCGCCCTTGTCCAAAGGCGTTACCGTGTTTCTTGGGTTCCTGCAAGATTTGTATGTACTTGGTTGCTTACAGTTGTGCCATTATTACTTATTGCTCCTCCTCCTATATACCCACCGTCCTGAGCCTCCAATTCCCCATCTTGCAGCAGGTACGTGGTTTGCCTGATTTCTTCCTCCACCTCCACCGTCCTGCTACAATTAAAATGTCCTCTTTGAAGTTTTCTAAGCTTGATAATGTCCCTGTTTTTTTAGCAATATGTGTTGCTCCTCCTCCGACTTGCTGTCATATGGTTTACTCCTGCATAGCCTGTGACTCTTCCTCCACCATTATATCCGCCAGCAAGTGATTGTCCCTGTACTGTTGCACCAACGCCTGCTCCTCCTACTGCTATATATAGTTCTTCTTCTTTATTAATAAAAGTCTCTCCAAATGAATATCCTCCATATCCTCCTGTGTAACCTTGTGTTGTTCCTCCTTGTGCTCCCCAAACTTCTAGTTTGTATTTTCCTGTATTTTGTGCTTTATATGTTTTAATATCATTTGTATAATCAAAATTAGTTATAAAGTCTGCATTTGAATCTACTACCTCTAATCCACCATTTATTTTTACTTTATTTCCAAAAATCCAATTTTCTATATTTATATTATTTATTGATATACTAAAAGCACCTATTACTCCTAGAGTAATAGTTCCTAGTGCTGTGTATATAATTTTTTCATTTTTCTTTAGATTTTTTAGTATCTTCATGTTACAGCCTTTCTAGTTTATGTTTTATACTTATATTTATATATTATTTATTATAGGTTTTCAATGCTGAGATTTTCGTTATAAAAAAAAGACCATTTTCTGCTTTACGGAAAAGGTCTTTTTGTATTTTGTATTATTTTTTGACATTTTTCTAACTTTTTTGTTACAAGTATTACAAAATATATGCTTTCTTCTTACGGACAATGCTGTCTAAGTTTTCTTTTAGTAATATTTATTTTAACATTTGTTTTAATACGAAATAAATGAATTTTCATTTTTGAAGTTCTTGGTGCCCTAACTAGACACGTTTGCGAAATCTAGTTGAAAAAAATATCTATTTTCAACTCTTAATTATAGTAATATCAATAGTTTGCAAAAATTATATCTGCAAACTCGTTTTTTGACTGTATTTAATGTAACATAAAATTTTATATTTTGCAACAATTAAATAAAAATAATCTCATAAAAATATGAAGGTTAGTCAATCATATGTCACACTTTTTTGAAAAATATATGGTTTGAGTACCCTATATTGTCA
>JAAWCC010000137.1 GCA_022792975.1 Clostridia bacterium
GGGTTTGTTGTTGCTGATACTGTTGGTGCATTTGGGGCTGTTTGGTCTTTTGTGAAGGCTGATAATGTATTTACTTCTGACCTATTTCCTTGATTGTCCTCTGACCATGCTGTTATTGTATATGCTCCATCTGCTGTTATCTGGAAGCTTCCACTTGTTCCTGTTATTGTTTGTTCTGCTCCATTGTTTATCTTGTATTTTATTCTTACTACTCTTGTTGTATTTGCAGCTGATGTATCTGCTAATAATATTGTTACTGTGTTTATGTAGTATCCATTTCTTGTACTTCCTGATGGTGTTACTCTTGGTTTTAGTAGTTCTCCTTTTGTTACTACTGGTGTTGCAATTGAGTCTTGGCTTAGTCCTGCATTATCATATACCTTTACTACTATACTATATGTTCCATTTGGATTTAAGCCTGTATTTGCATCATATACTCCTGCATTGTTTTCTCCATACTTGCTTCCATTTATCCAATATTCATATCTCGCTACTTTAGATGTTTCGTCTCCTGCTGATACTCTTATTCTAAAGCTTCTTTCTAATATGTTTTCTACTACTGGTGCTCCTACTGTTGGTTTTACTGTATCTTTATATACTTCTACTAATTTAGGTGAAGATGTGTTTCCTGCCTTATCTACTGCTGTTATTGCTATTTTCCACATTCCATCTGTTTCTATTGTGATAGGGGTATTTATTTTTACTATTCCATCACTTTTCTTTTGGAGTACATTTTGCAGGTTGTAAACCTCATATGTATATCCTGCTATTATTCCTCCTTCATTATCTTCTGCTGTTATGTTGATTTGCCCTGTTGACGTAATCCATCCATTTTCTCCAGCTGTTCCAACTATCTCTGCTTTAGTTATGGTTGGTGAAATGTTATCAAAAAGTACATCTTCATTTGACTCTGGTGACGAGTAAACTCCTCCGTCTGTTGTCCAGGCATAGATTTCTGTTTGTCCTAAAGTTTCTATCTTGAATATTTACTTAGTAAACGGAGGGATTTATATAAAAAGTCTATCAAGCAAAAAAATAACAAAAAACTATTGTAATTCTTTAAATTATTGGTATAATAATATAAGACAAAAGCAGAAGAAAGGATGGTATATAAATGAAAAAGGTAGCGATTCTTGCAAATGGAGGAGATGTTTCAGGATTTAACGCAGTAATTAGAGGAATAGTTAAAACTGCAGAGACTCATAATGTAAAATGTTATGGAGTTATAGAGGGATATAAAGGTTTATTAGAAAATAATTATATGGAGCTTAATTCTTATACAAATGCCTCTGGTATTTTATATAAGGGTGGTTCAATAATAGGTTCTTCTACGAATGCAAATGTATTCAATTATAAAGTAGAAGAAAATGGAGAAGTGGTATATAAAGACTTATCAGATATTTGTGTGGAAAATGTTAAGAAGGACGAGTTTGATTGTGTATTTACTTTAGGAGGAGATGGAACGCAGAAGTCTGCAAGGGATTTAGGCTTAAAGGGTTTAAATATAATTGGTGTTCCTAAGACGATAGATAATGATGTTGCTTGTACTGATATTACGTTTGGATATAACACTGCTGTGTCAGTTGCAATGGAAGCATTAGATAGATTACATTCGACAGGAGAGACACATCATAGAATAATGGTACTAGAAGTAATGGGAAGATATGCTGGATGGATTGCACTTGAGTCGGCTATTGCTGGTGGAGGGGATGTTGCACTTATTCCAGAGATTCCATTTGATTTAGATAAAGTTGCAGAGAAGATTAAAGAAAGAATTGCAAAGGGTAAGAAGTTTAGTTTGGTAGTTGTTGCAGAGGGAGCTGCTCCAAAAGGTGGAGAGCTTACAGTACAAAATACGAGAGATAATGGACAAGGTGTGGATAATACAAAACTTGGAGGAATTGGTGAAAAGGTTGCAAAGAGACTTCAAGAGTTGACTGGCTTAGAGGCTAGAAATACAACACTTGGATATATGCAAAGGGGAGGCACCCCAACTGCATATGATAGAGTGCTTTCGACTAAATATGGCTCAAAGGCGATGGAGCTTGCGCTTGAACGGCAAGTTTGGAGTGCTTACAGTTTTGAAGAATGGTAAATTAGATTGTGTTCCTTTAGAGGATGTAGTGGGAGAAAATAAGGAGATAGGAGCTGTTTCAGGAAATACAAAGGAGAGCAATTTGAGACGAGTTACAATGGAGGATGATTTGGTGAAAACCGCTAGAAATATAGGTATATCGCTAGGAGATTAGTATGTTAGATTTTAAAGAGAAAATAGCAAAAGCTATATCTAAGGTAACAGATGTTGAAGTGAAGGATATAGTTTTAGGAATTGAAAAGCCAAAGGAGGAAAAACAAGGAGATTATGCGTTTCCTTGTTTTCGTCTTGCGAAGGTTTTAAAGAAGGCTCCACAAGTTATTGCAGAGGAAATAAAGGAAAGAATAGAGTTTGAGGGTAAAATAATTGATAAAATCGAGATTGCAGGTGGATATCTTAATTTCTTTGTAAACAGGGAAGCTCTTATAAACACAGTGATTGAGGAAGTTGATAAGAATAAGGAGAATTATGGAAGGTCAAACATAGGGAATGGAAAGAATATTATAGTAGAATATTCGTCTCCTAATATTGCAAAACCTTTTCATATAGGACATTTGAGAACTACATTGATAGGTAATGCACTTTATAATACATATAAATATTTAGGGTATAATACAATTCGGAATAAATCACTTAGGAGATTATGGTACACAGTTTGGAAAAATGATTGAGGGATATAGAAGATGGCATGAAGAGTATTCTTTTGAAAATCCTATTGAAGATTTGACGAAGATTTATGTAAGAATAAATGAACTATGTAAAGAGGCTGAAGAAGTTTTAGAGATATGCCGTGAAAATTTCAAAAAGCTAGAAGAGGGACAAAAGTATGAAACAGAGCTTTGGGAGAAAATGAAGGATTTGAGCTTAAAGGAGTTTTACAAAATATATGATTTGCTAGATGTAAAGTTTGATTCTCTAAATGGAGAAGCATTTTATTCAGATAAAATGCAAGAGGTTATAGATGCTTTAGAGAAAACTGGAAAGCTAGTAGAATCGCAAGGTGCAAAAATAATTGATTTGACAGATAAAGGCATGTCTCCATGCATGATATGTAAGTCTAATGGCTCAAGTATTTATGCAACACGTGACTTGGCAGCTATTCTTTATAGAACAAGGGAGTATGATTTTGATAAGTGCTTATATGTAGTGGCATATGAGCAGAATTTGCATTTTAGACAAATATTTGAAGTGGCTAAATTATTAAATGTGGAGGAAAAATATATAAATGGACTAGAGCATGTATCATATGGAATGGTGCATTTAAAGTCAGGAAAGATGTCGACTCGTGAAGGAAATGTAATAAAGGTAGAGGAATTATTAAATGAAGCAATAGATAGGGCAGGGAAAATTTTGCAAGAGAAAAATCCTAGTATTGAAAATAAAGAAGATATAGCAAAAAAAGTAGGTATTGGTGCTATTATCTTTAATGATTTGGCAAATAGTAGAATAAAGGATGAAATTTTTGATTGGGAGCAAATATTGAATTTCCAAGGTGAGACTGGTCCATATATGCAATATATTTTTGTTAGAACAAAGAGTATATTAGAAAATCTTGATTTTGAAATAGATGCAAGTAAGGTAAATGCAAGTGAGCTATTGGAGGAAGAAGCTGTTAAAGTTTTGAAAAATATATATGAATTTGGGAATATTTTAAAGAGTGTAACAGAAAAGAATGAACCATATTTGCTATCAAGATATTTGATAGAGCTTGCGAAAAATTATAGTGCCTTTTATAATAATTATAAGATTATAGTACCAGATAAGGAAAAAGCAAATGCTAGAGCATACTTGACTTTTATGGTAAATCTTGTGCTTAAAAATGGTGCAAGCTTGCTGGGAATTAAGATGCCAGACAAAATGTAAAAAATCTTAATATTCTATTTATTATAGGTTTAAAATAGATATGTCACAGAAAATTGAAAAATAAATATTGAAAGAGAGTACCAAAAATGATATTGTTTAAATAACCACAAATAAACGTATCGGAGGTACTCTCTATGAGTAATAATATCACACAAAAACAA
>JAAWCC010000138.1 GCA_022792975.1 Clostridia bacterium
ATACAAGATAAAGGATAAAATCCATTTCTTACTTGCACTTTAACTAAATCATAAACATCCTTTTTCATACATAGCCCCCATTTTTTGCTACAATACTTTTGATATTTTATCATAGATTACATAAAAAAACAAGCTATTTTTTAGATTGACACTAAATTTTTTTTATTATATAATCTTATAAATAAAACAAACTGGAGAAAAAAATGAAAAAGGAAGAAAACAAAAGAAAAATAAGTAAATCAAAAAAACTAGAAGGAAGGTATATTCATAAGAAAAAATATACCGTTCGGTCCTTTTGTTCAAGTTAAAAAACTCAGAAAAAAGGATAAAATAAAAAAAGAAAAAATTCATGAAAGACTGTTAAAAAGAAAAAATATAAAAACGACAGTAAATTGCTTTCAACTGGTAGCTATAAAAATTCCATGGTACACAAAAATAAAGAGAAGCTTCATGGGGTTCTTTGGGCGTTACTATGGATAATAAAAAAGTTGAAAAGCTATTTACAATTTAATTGTTTAATGATATTATAAAAACATAAAAATAAACAAAGGAGAGGAAAAAAAGATGGAACACAAGATGAAAAAAATATTAAAACTAATTTTGCTAGTAGCAATTATATGTGGAGGTCTTTTGTTATTAAATAGAAATGAAGTATATGCACAAGTAGAATATACAAGAGTAATTTCAAGTGGTGATGGAAGCATAACTATAAAATTAACAGGAGTAACCTTAGACAAAACAAAATCATATTCATATGCTCTAACAAAGAAGGGGGGAGCACCAGAGGCTTGGCATGAGGTTACAGAATATACAGAAAATACAGCAGAGGTATTATTAAATTCGGCAATTAGCGATATAGTAGAGGTACTAAAAACAACCGATACAGGGGTACTATATATAAAAGATAATGCTGATAATAGTTATGTTGTAGATGAATTAACAGTAAATTTGAAGTTACCATATTTACAAGCAATACCTTATGGAGGTACAAATCTTTATAGTATAGCTTCGTTATATGGAAGTCTAGGATCAGATTATTCTGGTAAAAATACATATTATAAATGGACAAAAGTCAAAGACGAAAGCTTTATAGAGAAATTTCTAGATATTAAAAACAGTGATGGAAGCTTAACAGATTTAGAAGGCTATTTGTCAGAGGTGCCAACAGAAGGATATACTTCAGGAAGAAATATATACCATTCACAATATAAAGATGGACTATATATAATATGGGTAAAATTAACAGGAGATAACTGTAAGACAGTATCAGGAGCAATAATTCATGATGGATTACCAGATGCAAGTAAATTAGAAGATTACATAGCAAGTAATCCAACAGAAGAGCCAGAGCCTACAAAGACTCCAGAGCCAACTGTAACACCAACTCCAGCACCAACTCCAACAGAAAAACCTAAAGATGATACAACAATTGGAACAAAATTACCTCAAACGGGTGTAGGTGTAGAGTTAACAATAGGATTAATAGTAATAATAATAGCTCGGAATAGTAGCATATAAAAAATATAATAAAAGTAAAGATATAAAATAAAAGTTATATTTACTAAAAAAGCAAGGAGTCAGTGAAGTTATTTTGACTCCTTGCTTTATTTTACTTTTTATTGTATAACCTTCCAAAATATGGGTAAAATTTACTTAAAAGATAGAAGTAAATGGAAGGGAGTAGACCTTGAAAAGTTACAATAATTACAAGAAAAAAGAAAAAACACATATACTAACATGGGTTATAGGTGAACTTATTTTTATATTCATTGTCGCAACAACAGCAATTATTTTATACGATATGTACATAAATATAGAAGTAGCCCCAGATGAAAAATATAAACCAGAGAAAATTTCGAAGCAAGTAAATGTAGAAAGCACAAATGATATGAGCGAAATAATAGAAAATACATCAAAAAGTGTGGTTCGGAATATCAAAAATAGTTGTAAATAATACAGGGATTTTTAGTATAAATTCAGAAAAGACATTGTCACTTCGGAAGCGGAATAATAGTTTCAGATGATGGATATATATTGACAAATGAACATGTAAGCGGTGGCAGATATAGCAAATGTTATGTGAGTATAGCAGGAGAAAAAGAGGAATATCAAGGTACAGTAATTTGGGCAGACAGTGATATAGATTTAAGTATAATAAAAATAAATAAGTTAGGATTAACACCAGCAAATTTAGGAAATTCAGATAATATAAAAATAGCAAACAAAGTATATGCAATAGGGAATCCAATAGGGATAGAATTTGAAAGAACAGTAACAGGAGGAATAATAAGTGCAGTAGATAGAACGATAAAACTACAAGAAAATGAGGAATATTCATATATGGAGGATTTAATTCAAACAGATGCAACAATAAACAATGGAAACAGTGGTGGACCACTTGTAAATGAGGTAGGAGAGGTAATAGGAATAAACACAGTAAAAATACAAGAAGCAGAAGGAATTGGTTTTGCAATTCCAATAAATCTAGTAAAGCCAATAATACAAAGGTTAAAAACAGAGGGAAGCTTCCAAGAGGCAGGTATAGGAATATATGCATATGATAAAGAAGTTGTACAATACTTAGAAGAAAATATAGAAATAGAAAAAGGAATATATGTTGTTTCAGTAAAAGAAGACGGAGCAGCTTACGGAAAAGGAATTTTGGTCGGAGACATTATAACAAAAATAGATAATATGGAGTTAAACAAAATGAGTGACCTAAGAAAGTATATATACACAAAAAGTCCAGGAGATAAAGTAATGTTAATGCTAGAGAGAAAAGGTAAAAATTTCGGAATAGAAATAGAATTAGGTAAAAAATAAGATAAACAAAATACACCTACAAATGTCTGATTATCAATCTAACATTTGAGGTGTATTTATATAGTTCAAACTAATTTTCAAGTCCATACAAATTTCCTTCAACACAAAGTCGAGCGCGAACGACTGTCTTTTCATCAGAATGAAGTGCTTCCTCCAAAAACTCAGGATGCTTGGTTAAAAATTGCTTCATAGTTTCGTCAGGCTCTTCATAGAATTTATTTAACATAGAATATTGATCTTCACTGATAATACCCATATCTAAAGCCTTTTTAAACATACTAGGTGCAATTTGTGTAAGCGAATATGCATCAATTCCAAGAGATTTAAGTCGATCATTTCCACCTTGCATTCTATCAACAACGACAACGCTCCAAATAATTTCAGCTCCAAGAGATTGAACAGCTGGTATCCAAGCACGAACATAACTAGACGCAGCAGTAACTAAATCTGCAATATGTAAAACCTTTTTTCCAGATAAATCTTTAGAAGAGCTAGTGTCTTTAAAATCAGCAGAAGAAACTACACAAGATAAATCTTTAAAGACAGTAATAAATGGCTTTTTTAGCAAGTATGCAACGATATTTGCAAAAAACCAATCTCTTCTTTCCCCACCTGAAACATAATCAATCTCGTCAACATTTATAGTATTTTTAATAAAATCAACCATTTCATCAATAACTTCCTTGTAAATTGCATTTGAGTTATATTGCTCAAGGCACTTATCAAGAATTTTCTTAGAAATACCCATTTTATCTTCTTTTTCAACATCAATAAATTTCAAAAATTCAACAGCACTTTCCTCACTTCCATAAAGAAAATGTGTATTAATAAAGTAAGGACCTATTTTTCCTGAGGTATACCAAAAAGGCTTGTTATTAGGACAAACCTTAAATGCATTTGTTTTAAATAAATATGAAACCAAATTACTCATACTTTATTCCTCCTTTTCTACTTAATATAATACTTGAAAACTTGCGGAAAGTCAAGACTTGAGTCGAAAAATTGTTAAATTTGACACTTGAAAAAAAAAACAATACATGATATTATTAAACAAAAAACAGGAGGTCAATATATGAGTAGTATATTACTAAAAAATGGCATAGTATTAGATTATGCAAGTAGTACAAACGAGAAATTAGACATAAAAATAGAAAATGGAAAAATAACAAAACTAGAAAAGAGCATAAATGAAGAAGCGGATAAAACAATAGACTGTGAAGGGTTATATATAATGCCAGGATTAATAGATATGCACTGCCATTTAAGGGAGCCAGGCTTTGAACATAAGGAAACAATAGAAACAGGAGCAAAAAGCGCAGTAAAGGGAGGATTTACAACAATCTGCCCAATGCCAAATACAAAGCCAACACCAGATAATCCAGAAACATTAAAATACATATTAAATAGAGCAAAAGAAGTTAACTTATGTAATATACTATCATACTCAAGTGTAACAAGAGGAGAAAAAGGAGAAGAATTAGTAAACTTCAAAGAAATGCTAGAGGCAGGAGCAGTTGCCTTCTCAGATGATGGAATGCCAGTAGAAAATGCAAAAATGATAAGAGATGCAATGCTAGAAGTAAATAAATTAGGAAGCTTCTTATCAGAGCACTGTGAAGAAAAATCAGTTGCAAAAGGTGCAATAAACGCAGGAGAAGTTGCAGAAGACTTAGGGGTAGAAGGAGTTCTTCCAGAAGCAGAAGAAATAATGGCTGCACGTGATATAGTGATTGCAGAAACCAACAATTTACATACACATATATGCCATATAAGCACAAAGACTTCAGTAAACATGATAAGAGATGCCAAAAAAAGAGGAGTAAATGTAACATGTGAAACTTGTCCACATTATTATTTCTTTACAGAAGAAGAAGTAAGAAAATCGGGTGCAAATGCAAAAATGAATCCACCCTTGAGGCGTGAAATAGACAAACAAGAAATAATAAAGGGCTTGAAAGACGGAACAATAGATGCAATAATAACAGACCATGCACCACATGCAAAAGAAGAAAAAGACCAAGAACTAGCAAAAGCACCAAACGGAATAATAGGCTTTGAAACAGCATTAGCTGCAACAATCACAGCATTAGTAGATAAAGGACATTTAACATATTTAGATATGGTAAGATTAATGTCATATAGTCCAGCCAAGCTATTAGAAATAGACAAAGGAGAAATAGGGGTAGGTAAAACAGCGGATCTTTGTATTTTTGACCCAAATAAAGAATACACCTATACAGAAGATATGATAGTATCAAAATCAAAAAATACACCATTTATAGGAAAAAAGCTAAAAGGACAAGTCAATTATACAATAGTAAATGGAAATATTGTATTTCAAAAGTAAATAAGATATTTGTAAATTAAAAAAGTAAGCTTTAACAATCATTAACATATAAAAGAATATTAGAAAGTAGAGAAGGATAAATAATTGTTAAAACAAAAGGAGAGGAAAATGAAAAACGCAATAGACAATCTAATAGAAAAAATTCAAGAGAAAAACAATCCAACAGTAATAGGCTTAGATCCAAGATATGACATGATACCGAATTGCATAAAAAGTAAATATTCAAAGGATTTAGAAGGAGCAGGAAAAGCAATAATAGAATTTAATAAGGACTTAATAGATGCCACACACGATATAATTCCAGCAGTAAAACCGCAAATAGCATTTTATGAAATGTTTGGTGCTCCAGGGATAAAAGCATTTGAGGAAACATGTCAATATGCTAAATCAAAAGGAATGATAATAATTCGGAGATATGAAAAGAGGAGATATAGGAACAACAGCAGAAGCTTATTCAAATGCCTCGATAGGAAAAACAAGTATAGGAGAAAGCCTGCACAGTATATTTGATGTAGAATTTGTAACAGTAAATCCATACCTTGGGGCAGATGGAATAAAGCCATTTGTGGAGGATTGTAAACGCTATGGGAAGGGTATATTCGTGCTAGTTAAAACCTCGAATAAATCATCAGGAGAACTTCAAGACTTAGAGACAAAAGACGGACAAAAAATATATGAAAAAGTTGCAGAGCTTGTAAACCAATGGGGAAAAGACTTAATACGGAGAAAATGGATATAGTAGTATATCAGCAGTAGTTGGTGCAACATATCCGAAACAACTAGAGGAGCTAAGAAAAGTTATGCCACACGCATACTTTTTAATACCAGGATATGGTGCACAAGGAGGAAAAGCGGAGGACATAGCTTTAGGATTTGACTCAAAAGGACTTCGGAGGAATTGTAAATGCATCAAGAAGCTTGATTTGTGCATATAAATCAGAAATGTGGAGAGAAAAATTCAAGGAAGAAGAATTCAAAGAGGCAACAAAAAGTGAAGCAATTAGAATGAGAGATGAGATAAATTCAAAAATTATAAGGGGGTAGAAAAATGCCAAGTCATGTGAAAGCAAAACTAATAAAAAAGGAAAAATTAACAACAGGGATTTATAAATTTTCAGTAGCTTCAGAGGAAATAGCTAAAACAGCAAAACCACGGACAATTTTTAGAAATAAGAGTACAAGATAAAATAGAGCCACTACTAAGAAGACCAATAAGTATATATAATATAGAACAAGATATTGTAGAATTTATATTCCAAGTTAGAGGAAAAGGAACAGAAATTTTAGCAGAAAAAGAAGAAGGAGAAGAAATAGACATACTCCGGTCCACTAGGAGGTGGTAACTTTACATTCGAGGGAAAGAAAAACATAGCGATAATAGGTGGAGGGATAGGAATATTCCCATTATATGAACTTGCAAAGGAAGCAAAAGAAGCAGCAAATATCAATATGTATTTAGGCTTTAGAAGCAAAGATTTCGTAGTATTAGAGGAGGAATATAAAAAAGTATCAAATAAATTTATACTTACAACAGACGATGGAAGTTATGGTGAAAAAGGCTTTGCCATAAATTTCTTAAAAGAGGATTTAGTAAATGAAGAAATAGATGGGATTTATGCTTGCGGGCCACTTCCAATGCTAAGAGCAGTAAAAGAACTTGCAAAAGAAAGGAATATACCATGCCAAATATCACTAGAAGAAAGAATGGGATGTGGTATAGGAGTATGCTTAGGCTGCGCAGTAAAAATAAGTGTGCAGGAGCAAACAGTATATGGACATGTTTGCAAAGGTGGTCCAGTATTTGATGCAAGCATTGTTGAAATATAGGAGGTAGAAAGAATGAATACAAAGGTAAATTTAGCAGGAATAGAAATGAAAAATCCAGTCACAGTAGCATCAGGAACCTTTGGATATGGAAGAGAATTTAGTGAATTTATAGACTTAAACAAACTTCGGAGGAATTGTAACAAAAGGAACATCACTAAAGCCAAGACCAGGCAACAAACCACCAAGGGTTTGCGAAACAACAGCAGGAATGCTAAATTCAATAGGATTGCAGAATCCTGGGGTAGAATTTTTCATGGAAAATGATTTACCATGGCTTAAAAAATTTGATACAAGAATAATAGTAAATGCATGTGGAAGCTCTATTGAAGAATATGTAGAGCTTGCAAAAGTTTTAAATACTCTTGACATAGATGGAGTAGAACTAAACCTATCTTGCCCAAATGTTAAGGCAGGCTGTATGGCTTTTGGAACTTCATATGAAGGTGTAAAAGAAGTAACCTCACAAGTAAGAAAGGTATTAGATAAGCCACTTATAGTAAAATTAACACCAAATGTAACAGACATAACCCTACCTGCAAAAGGTGCAGAAGATGCAGGAGCAGATGGAGTTTCGCTAATAAACACATTACTCGGAATGAGTATAGATATAGAAAAGCAAAGACCAATACTTGCAAATAATATGGGAGGATTGTCAGGACCTGCTGTAAAACCAGTCGCTGTTAGAATGGTATATCAAGTAGCAACAGCAGTAAAAATACCAGTATTAGGACTTGGCGGAATAGTAAATGGAAAAGATGTAATAGAATTCATGCTAGCACGGAGCAACAGCAGTATCAATAGGTACAGGAAACTTCATAGAGCCAGAAATAAGCATAAAGGCAATTAAAGAAGTAGAAGACTACCTAACACGCCATAATATAGAAGACATAAATGAGATAGTAGGTAAAGTTCAAATGAACTAAGATAGATGGAGGTGGACAAAATGAAAATAATACTTGCATCATCTTCTCCAAGAAGAAAGGAATTATTAAAACTAATTACGAAAGAATTTGAAATAATTCCGAGTAAAGCAGAAGAGAAATTGGAAGAAAACCTAACTCCAAAAGAACAAATAGAAAAATTGTCATATATAAAAGCAAAGAGTATATTTGATAAGCAAGAGGGAGATAGACTAGTAATAGGAGCAGATACAATGGTAGTAAAAAACAATAAATTATATGGCAAACCAAAAAGCAAAGAAAATGCAAAACAAACAATAAAAGCATTACTAGAAGGAGATAAAACACATAGTGTAATTACAGGGCTAACAGTGCTTATTCAAGAAAATGGAATATATAAAGAATACAAAACTTCAGATGAAGTAAAAGTATACTTAAAAGACATAGCAGACACAGAAATAGATAAATGGATAAATACTGGAAAGGCAATGGATAAAGCAGGCGCATATGCAGCAAGTGAAGAATTTGCAGTATTTATAGAAAAAATAGAAGGACATATGTCAACAGCAATAGGGTTTCCAGTGCATAAGGTATATGATATTATAAAAGGATATATAAAATAGTATACAAAAGACAAAGATAAAAAGACAAAGCACAAGTATTTCTAATAATTAATTACGCAATTTTATCTATATATCCACATTTAGATATAACAAGCGTAGCAATAATAGAATATATAAGAAAACACAAAGCTAGAAAATTAGCTAATAAAGAGGAGTAGAAAATTATGAATTTAGTTTACAAAAAGGTTAAAAAAGAGGATAGAACTCAAGTTTTTAGTCTTATAGATACAGTTTTAGCAGGGTTAGAAAATCAAGAGTATTTTATACCATATGAACAGTGGGAATTAGATAGTATGTTTGATGAAGAAAACTATGCACCATTATATGGTGCATATGATGGAGATAAATTGGTACGGAATGGCTCAATTATATATATCACAGAATATGCTTAAAGATTTTAAAAAGGAATTTGAACTTGAAACTTACAAAGTGTGTGAACTAGGTGGAAATTTAGTTCTGCCAGAATACAGAGGCAATGGCATCACAACAAGGCTCCAAACAATAGAATTAGAACTAGCAAAAGAGTTGGGTTATGATTATATAATTTCCATGGCGCATCCAGAAAATATAGGAAGCTGCAAAACGCTTGAAAGAGTAGGGCTAGAATTTGTAAAGGAAACAAGATTATCAAATGGATTTTTAAGAAAATTATATATGTTAAAACTAAAATAATAAAATAGAGGGGAGCTGCCCCTCTATTTCATTGTGCAAGTATGGCACCAAGGACTAAGATGCCTTCGTTTTCTGTATAAATTGTACCAAGCTGAGATATTGGAAGCGGGTTTGTGCCTAAACCGCATTCAATTGTATAACCGAGGAAGATTATAATTTTGTATAAACCAATCTTTATAACCAGCAAAGCTAGAACCATACGGAGTATCCTCTAAAGTATAACCGACTTGAGCGAGCAAAATGCTCTCCGATGTAATAAGAAGCAGGTGGTAGATAATTTAAATATCTCCAATAAATAACCCTGCCTTGCGTATGGTAAGCAAGAATTAGTCTAAAATTATGACTAAGTGTAAAGTTATATAATGCAAGAGACTCAGGAGCAACAAGAGGTCCCTCACCAACAAAATCGCGAGGAGCGGGTGATATGAAACCTTGGGCAAATTTTATCTCTTTAGCTTTTTCCCAACCAGCAGGGAACTGTAAGTTTAAATCCACACCTGTGGTATTAAAAATATACCAACCACAAAAAGAAATGAATAAAATGCAGTAATCATCTATATTATAGAATATTTCAAATTAGTTGAAGTATTCTGTTTTTTGTTGCAAAAATGTAGGGGCAAGCATTGCTCGTCCGATAGCAATAAATGATGTTACTACTAGAATTGGAGTGGTTTATGAAAGAAAAAGAAGAGAATATTGGGTATTATTCAATAATTCCAGCAACAATTTTATACAATAAA
>JAAWCC010000139.1 GCA_022792975.1 Clostridia bacterium
GCTTTCTTCGCATACTATTTTTAGCCTTTTTATTATATTTTATAAATTGAACAAATTTTAATTATTAAGGAGAAAACAAATGGTATATACAGCATTATATAGAAGATTTAGACCTAAAACTTTTAGTGAGGTTGTAGGACAAGACCATATAATACAAACATTAAAAAATCAGATAAAATCAGGTAGAATTGGGCATGCATATTTGCTTACGGGTGGAAGAGGAACAGGGAAAACATCAACAGCAAAAATACTTGCTAGAGCAATAAACTGTTTAAACCCCAAAGCCGGAGAACCTTGTAATGAATGTGAAATTTGCAAGGCGATGCTAGATGGAAGCCTTACTGATGTAGTAGAAATGGATGCTGCATCAAATAATAGTGTAGAAGACATAAGAGAAATAAAGGAGAAGGTGAACTTCCTTCCAACACTTGCTAAATATAGAGTATATATTATAGACGAGGTTCATATGTTATCAACAGGGGCTTTTAACGCATTGCTAAAAACACTTGAAGAACCACCTGAGCATGTAAAATTTATATTAGCAACAACAGAACCACAAAAATTACTTACAACTATATTATCAAGATGTCAAAGGTTCGACTTCAAAAAAATTCCAAATGAGGATATGATAAAAAGACTAAAAATTGTTTGCAAAGAGAGTGATATACAAATAACAGAAGGTGCATTAAATCTAATATCTGTACTTTCAGAAGGAGCTGCAAGAGACGCACTTAGCATACTAGAAAGATGCATGCAAGAACGGACAGGTAGATATAAATGAAGACAAAATCAAAGACCTAGTACGGAATACCTAAATTCGTCTATATAAATAATATCATAAATGGAATAATAGAAAAGAATATAGAAAAGGCACTAAATACAGTAAGTGAAGTTCTAGATGATGGAAAAGACTTAGAAAATTTTTTGTGGGAAATGATAAAGTATACAAAAGATGTATTAATGAATAAAGTAGGACATGAAGCACAGATATACAATGAAGAAGAACGAGCAAAGATAGCTGAAACTGCAAAAAAAGCATCAAAAGAAGAGCTGATAAATATAATATACAAACTATCAGAAGCAGAAGGCAAGATGAAAATATCAACACAAAAAAATATAATATTTGAAACAGAAATAATAAAATTATGTATAAAAATGGAGGTACAAACTATAAAGCAAGAAAACAATGAACAACAAAAAGCTCAAGCAAGTGAAATGCCAGAAATAACAAAAAACACAAATACTCCTAAATTTAATGTAAGTACAACAAAAATAGAAGAACCAATAAAGCAAGAGTCTAAAATAGAAAAAAAGCAAGAGGAAATTGAGCAGACACCAATAACTTTAGCAGAGGGAGTTACAATAAAAGAATGGCAAAATGTAATAAATAAAATAAAATCACAGGGAAAAGTAATGATATACACAAATTTAATAAACACAGAAGCAGTAGCAATAAACGATATGACAGTTGCAATAAGATTTAAAAATGGATTAAATGCTTTTAGACAAGATGTATTGACAAAACCTGAGAACATGAGCATTTTAACCAAAGAAATATCAATAATCTGCGGTAAACCCATGCAAATAAAATTAGAAGATGCCAAGAGTGCAAAGCAGGCTCCAACAAAGCCAGAATATAGAAAAATAGAGGAGACTCAAAAGCAAGAACAACCAGAGGATATTTTAGATGGTTTAGATATACCAATAAATTTTGTAGAGGAGGAATAGAAATGTCAAAAAGAGGTGGCTTCCCAGGAGGGATGAATTTTGGAGGAATGAACATTAATCAACTAATGAAGGAAGCAAAAAAAATGCAGGCGGATATGGAAAAATCGCAAGAAGAATTACAAGCAAAAGACTTTGAAGCAACAGCAGGTGGAGGGGCAATAACAGTAAAAGTAACAGGGGCAAAAGAATTAAAAGAGATAAAGATTAATAAAGAGGTCGTTGACCCAGACGATGTAGAGATGTTAGAAGATTTAATTTTAACATGTGTAAATGAAGCACTAAAAAAAGTAGATAGTGCACAAAGTGCAAGTCTTGGCAAATATAATATACCAGGACTAATGTAAAAAGGGGAAAGCTATGTCATACTATTCACCATCAATAGAAAAATTAATAGAAGGATTTGAAAAATTGCCAAGCATTGGACACAAAACAGCAGTGAGACTTGCATTTCACATATTAAATGCAGGTGAGGAGGAAATAACAGAATTTATAACTTCAATTACAAATGCGAAGGCCAATTTAAAATACTGCTCAAAATGCTTTAACATTTCAGACACAGACCCATGTCCAATATGTTCAAGCCCTAAAAGAGAACAAACGGAAATATGTGTTGTGGAGGATGTAAAAGATGTAATTGCGATGGAGAGAACACATGAATTTAAAGGAGTATACCATGTTTTGCATGGCTCTATATCTCCAATGAATGGAATAGGACCAGACGAAATAAAAATAAAAGAATTATTAGAAAGAATTAAAGCAAGTCCAGAAATAAAAGAAATAATTGTTGCTACCAATCCCAGAGTAGAAGGAGAAGCAACAGCAATGTATATATCAAAAATCTTAAAACCGCTAGGAGTGAGGGTGACAAGGATTGCTCATGGTATACCAGTACGGTGGAGATTTAGAATATACAGACGAAGTAACTCTAGCCAAAGCGCTAGAAGGAAGACATGAATTGTGACAAAAATATTACAAGAAAATTAAAAGGGAGAAAACGAGAGAAAACAAAAGAAAATATGAGATAACAAGAGAAAAATACAACAAATTAAACCTGACACTGATTGAATAAAAAAGGTAAATAAGGTAAAATCTATTAGTAAACACAAAATTGCATTATCCGTAGGGAAAATTAAATGTACAAAGGAGTGCTTATGAGAAGATTACTAATTGGGTTAAGATCAAGTATAAAATTAATAACATTGCTTACAGTTAGTAGTATAATAATTATTGCAATAATAATGGCTGTATATAAACCAATATACAGTGTTACATTAAATGGAGAAATGATAGGATATAGTGAAAATAAAGCTGCCCTTCAAAAGAAGCTATTACAATATCAAGAAAATGGTGAAGATGGTGATGATGCTGCTTTTATAAATATAGATAGGGCGGATTATAAATTATGCTTTTTAAAAAGAGGCATAGAAACTAACGACGAAGAGATATATCAAAAAGTAATAGCAACAGCAGTCCCATATTATAAATTTTATTCAGTAGCAGTAAGTGGAGAAGAAAAAGTATATGTAGCTTCGCTTGAAGAAGCAAAAAGCATAATAAATAAATTAGTAGAAAAAGACAGTAAAAATGCAAACAACTTATCAATTCAAACAAAATATGAAACCGCAAAAAAAGAATTTACAGAAGTGGCAACAGCAGTAACAGAGCTATATGAAAATAAAATAACTCCAGAGATTGCTAGAAATATGGGAAGAGTTGCAAGAGCAAGTAGTGGAGGAACAACACGTAAACAAATCCCAATACAGTTCGTAAAGCCAATTAGAGCAAGTATAACATCAAGATTTGGAGCAAGATGGGGAACAACACATAAAGGCTTAGACTTTGGAGCAGCAACTGGAACCCCAATAAAAGCAGCAGCAGAAGGAACAGTAACATTTTCGGGATGGAATAGTGGAGGCTTTGGATATTTAGTAATAATATCACATGGAAATGGAGTCCAAACGTATTATGGACATTGTAGTGAATTAGACTGTAAAGTAGGAGACTATGTATATCAAGGTGATGTAATAGCAAAAGTAGGAAATACAGGAGATTCATATGGTTCACATTTACACTTCGAAATAAGA